>JANLQJ010000408.1:0-4007 GCA_031367715.1 Hyphomicrobiaceae bacterium
TGCGGGCGACCTTGCGCACGACATCGCTATCATCGACGATCAGGCAATGGCGCATAGGGGCTCCGTGGGTGGGCTGGTGCAGTTCGAATAGAGACGGAGCATGGCGCGGGGAGGTTAATAACAGGTTGATGGTCATCATTGACGGCGGCGGTGTTGCCTAGCGGCGGCTAGCGGTCGTTCGTTTTAATATGTACACGGACTATATTCGTCCGTATACAAATTAAACGGGTGCCCGTTAGGATACCGTAGCATTCGGAAGATTCAAATGTGTCATCCCCGGGACAAGCCCGAAGATGACACTGATGGGTGCTACGTGAGTGAGTCACAACGCGAGCTGCGGCTACGCCAAAAACAATTTTCAGTAAGCCTGTTACCGCACCGCCGTCATCACCACGTCCACGCCTTCCAGCGCCACGCTCAATCTGAGCCCCGCCAACGTGGCCAGCCGCACGGTATAATACGGCTGCACGCTCAGCGCGTCGATCTTGTGCGTCTCGGGTGTCGTGAGAAATTCGCGCAGGTGCTGCGGCATGCGCGCGCCGGGGCCAATGCAGCGCACCTCGATGGCGGGATCGCTCAGTGCACCTCGGATGCTGGCGACGATCTCGCCGCCGCGGGTCAAGGACGTCACGCCGCAGGCGATCAGGTTCAGTATCAGCTTGACCTTGTCCTTGGCCATCTGGCCCGGCGGGACTTTCCAGCTCAGCTTGTGCTTGCCCTGGCCGAGATAGCCGCGCGCGATCTGCTCGGCGTTGCCAAGGTCGACCACCGAACCGGCCGAGCCGGCGGCACCGAAGGCAAAGCGCATGAACTGCACCTTGGCCGACGCTTGCGCCGTGAACGAGCGGATCATCTCGAGAGCGTAGGCGCGGCTCTGCTCATCCTCGTCGTCGTCGAGCACCTCGAGGCCGGTATGGATGGCACCGACCGGGCCGATCACATCGTGGCAGATCTTGCTCGAGATCAGCGCGGCAAGTTCGAGATCGTTGATGGATGCAGAAACGCTCATGCGGGGGGCCTTCCGGTCTGGGAGGTGCGCAGGGCGGTTGGTTGCCCAGGCACGCGAAATGATGCGAGCAGCGCGAACCAACGGGTTCACGGCGACAGCGTTAACGCCGAGGGGACAGGACGCGACGCGAACGCACGCAATCATGCGTGTCGGTGAGGGCGACAGACTACATCAATCCGGTCTGCGCCGCTATGCGGCAATCGCTCCAAATGTCATCGGAACAAATAAAGAACAATCCGTACGCGGAATACCACGCATGATCCTGCCATAGTCGTGCATGGGCCAGTTATCATCCTGTCATCGTCGCATATGATCTTGCTACGAACCAGTCACGTTGCGTTGCATCCCCACAACAAGTCGGGGTGTGTGTGTGTGCCTAGGCGGCCGGCAAGTCATCTTCTGAGACCTTGTCGTGTCGCATCGGGGCAGTCGCAAACCGCCCCTATGCCATGAACCCCGACTGAAACCATATCCAAGTCTGAATGAAAGCGAACGGTCGAATCTTTCGAATGCCGGTATCATGCGATCCACAAGGCACCGCACCCCCGTCCTGAGCGGGACGAGGGTGCGGGCGAGGAGAGACGTGAGCAGACTTAGGTCGAGTGAGCAAGACCGGAGCAGTGGCGTTGGCAGTGATCTCAGCGTGGCATCGCTGCGACCGGCTCGGCGATGCTGGACGCTGCCGGCCAAAGCAGCGAAGCACCAAGGATCCCTCCCGCCACCAGGAAACACAGAGCGACCGCGAAGGTCGCCTTGCGCCACGACCGGCGCTCCTGAGCATTGAGGGCGATCAGATCCATCCGTTTTACCGTCCTGTCACCACCGCTTGTCGGTAAACAAGGTTCTAACACGGCCCCCACGAGGCGTCATTTGTAACGAGCTGTTATCGGTAAAATAGCCCTAATTGTCGTCTCAGAACGGCACGAAGGGCGCGGCATGACGCGCTGCGGCCCGCTCGGCACTTGATCTTGGTAGTGCGGCGGGCAATCTGCCGCCTTCGGGTGGGATATTTGACTTAGAATCAGGGAGTTTCAAGTGGTGCTGCGATCTCTTGGTTTATGTGTTGCCAGCCTTGTCCTGGCGACGTCCGCGCATGCGGCCACCTGCCAGAACACCGGCAGCTTCGGTCCTTGGCTGAGCGATTTCAAGAAAGAGGCATTGGCCGCGGGCATCTCCAAGCGAACCTTGGCTGCTGCGGAGCCGTTGCTGACATTCGATCAAAAGACCCTCGATCGCGATCACCAGCAGGGTGTGTTCAATCAGACCTTCCTGCAGTTCTCTGATCGCATGGTGAATAAGTTCCGTCAGAACCGCGGCCAGGCGCTGATCAAGAAGAACAAAGAGCTGTTCGACCGCATCGAGCAGAAATTCGGAGTGCCCGCGCCGGTCATCGTGGCCTTCTGGGCGCTGGAAAGCGACTTTGGCGCCGATGTCGGCAAGCTGCCGATCCTGAAATCGCTGGCGACGCTGGCCTATGACTGCCGGCGGCCCGAGATGTTCCGCAAGGAATTGACCTCGGCGCTGCGGATCGTCGATCGTGGCGATCTGCAGGCCGATGAGATGATCGGCTCGTGGGCGGGCGAACTTGGCGCCACCCAGTTCATTCCTTCGCACTATGTGGATTTCGGTGTCGACTTCGATGGTGACAGCCGCGTAGATCTCCTGCATTCGACCCCCGATACACTTGCCACCACCGCTAATTTCATCAAATCGCTGGGTTGGAAAGCGGGCGAGCCCTGGCTTGAAAACGTCCGCGTACCCGACAACATGCCCTGGGAACAGTCGGACCTCACCATCCAGCAACCGCGCTCGCAGTGGGCCAAATGGGGCGTCACGGCAGCGTCTGGAAAGGCTTTGCCGGCCGATGATGTGAGGGCGTCGCTGCTGCTGCCGATGGGGCGGCTGGGGCCGGCATTCATCGCCTATCAGAATTTCCAGGTCTATCTGGAGTGGAACCAGTCGTTCGTCTATTCGACCACAGCGGCCTATCTCGCCACTCGCATCGCCGGGGCACCCGCCATTATTCGAGGCAATGGCGATGTGACGCCGCTATCTGGAAATGAGGTCAAGGATCTGCAGCGTGCGCTTGCCAAACGCGGCTTCGATGTCGGCGAGATCGACGGCAAGATCGGCTCGGGCACGCGCGCCGCCGTCAAAGCGACGCAGCTGAAACTGGGGCTGCCGGCCGATGGTTATCCGGATGCGGCGCTGATGTCCAAATTGGGCGCGCAGGGCGGCTGAGACCAAACTCCAGAGTGCTTCACTTATCGTAGCGGTGCGCGAAAAATTTACCCGCTCCCTTTATACAGACGGGCTGTGGTTGCTGTCGGAGTGCATGGCGTAGGGCGGCTTGCGGCCGCCCTCTCAGACCTTGCCGCGCAGGACCAGGGCGGCCGCAAACCGCTACTACGCCATGGTAGCTTTTTCGTCGCGTCCTGCGACGCGGCGCCAGCCGGTTCTCGAGTTCATCGAAGACATTCTCGTCATGTCGAAGTCGTGCAAGCACGATGGCGGCCCGATCCCGATCGAGCTGGGCGATCGACAGCACCTCGGCATTGAGAGATGTGGCGAGAACGGCGTAGTCATAAAGCTAAGCCGTCGCGGCTTGCCGCGGAGGCAACAGGCCAAAGTGCCCTCGCGGCTTGCCGCGGAGGCAATTGGCCAAAGTGCCTTTTGACGGTCTTGGTCCGGCGCGGCTTGAACAGATAGCCAACGCCGCGCGGCTCGGCCTCGCGCATCACCTCCACGGAGCTAAAGCCTGCGTCGCCGCGCAGCAACCGAGGTGCTAGATCAGAGCCGACAATCGGGGCGTGGCATGTTTGCTCCCGTGCTGGTTGCCGGGCGCCGTTCCGCCCTCATGACCAAGCATACCCCGGCCAGCAGATGGCTGTGATGAACGTGGCTCGGCCGGCCCTTTTTCCGCGGATTGTAACTGGCCACCGCGCCGTCCTGTTAGCGGTACAGCGACTTGACCATGGTATCGACGTCGATGACTTAG
>JANLQJ010000426.1:0-32640 GCA_031367715.1 Hyphomicrobiaceae bacterium
CGGTAATTTGTCGCTGACACTGATAGCGTAGGGGCTGGCCGCGCCCGCCCTTGTGCATCCGTGCTAGGAACCAAAGGGCGGGCGCAGCCCGCCCCTACGCTATCAGCAGCGTGCCTTCACGCCGCCCTAACCTGCGGCACCCCGTTCACAGCCAGGAACACCGCATACAACGACGTCGTGCCGCAAATGAACAGCCGGTTCAGCTTGGCCCCGCCCCAGGCGACGTTGGCTACCAGCTCGGGGATCTTGATTTTGCCGATCAGGGAGCCGTTGGGGAGGTAGCAGTGTACGCCATCGGCCGCGCTGGTCCAGATGCGGCCGTCGCAGTCGATCCGGAAGCCGTCGAACAATCCCGCCTTGCTCTCGGCAAACAGCTTGGAACCCGAAATGCTCTTGCCATCCGCCGAGACATCGAAGCGGCGAATGTGCTTGGGTCCATTCTCTTTATGCGTCGCACCAGTATCGGCGATATAGAGAACCTTCTCATCGGGCGAAAACGCAAGCCCGTTCGGCCGCACGAAATCGTCGGCAACCCGCGTGACGGCGCCAGTGCCTGGATCAATCCGGTAGACGTGGCAGCCGTCCTGTTCCATCGGGCGCTTTTCACCCTCGTAGTCGATGTCGATGCCATAGGCCGGATCGGTGAACCAGATCGCGCCATCCGATTTCACCACCAGATCGTTGGGTGAATTCAGCTTCTTGCCGTTGTAACTGTCGGCCAGAGTGACGACCCGGCCATCATGCCCGGTGCGGCTGACGCGGCGGCCGTGATGCTCGCAGGTGACCAGTCGGCCTTCGCGATCAACTGTGTTGCCGTTGGAATAGTGCGAGTCGTTGCGGTAAACGCTGACCGAGCCGTCACAGTCGTTATATTTCATCATGCGGTTGTTCGGGATGTCCGACCAGATCAGATGGCGCGCGGCCGGAAACCAGGCCGGGCCCTCGGCCCAACGGCAACCGGTCCACAGCCGCTCGACGCGCACATGGCCGACCAGACAGCTGTTGAAGCGCTTGTCGATGACTTCGAAGCCGGTGCCTTCAAGCTCGCCGTGATACATGGGTGTTTCCTCACGTTTGGTGTTATGGGGTTAGAAGGCAATCTGCACTTTCATGGCTTTGCCGCGATCCGAGGCAAGCTTGAAGCCGTCCTCGGCCTCGGCCAACGGCACCACGGCCGACAAGAGCGGTGCCAGGTCCACGCGCCTGGCATTGATCAGATCGACGGCGAGCGCGAACTCCTCGTGAAAACGGAACGAGCCGCGAATGTCGATCTCTTTGGCCACCACCTGGTTCTGCGGCAGCGCGATCTCGCCGCCGAGGCCGAGTTGCACCAGAATGCCCCTTGGACGGAGCACATCCAGCCCGAGCCGCAGCGCGCGTTCGTTGCCCGACGCTTCGATCATGATGTCGAATGCGCCCTTGTTGGCCTTGTAGGCGTCCATCTCGGCAGTGTTCGTTGCGACGTTCACGGTGCGATCGGCTCCGGCCTTGAGCGCGCTCGCCAGCGTGAAATCCGTCACGTCGGTCGCGACGATCTCGCGCGCGCCGTGCGCACGGGCCGCGACGATGGCGAGCGCGCCGATCGGGCCACAGCCGGTGATCAGCACACGTCGTCCGGTCAACGGCCCGGCGCGGTTGATGGCATGCAGTGCGACGGCGAACGGTTCGGCAAAGGCGGCCATCTCGACCGCGACGCCCGGTGCGATTTTGTGGCATTGCGTGGCGTCGGCCACCAGCTGCTCGCGGAACGCGCCCTGGATGTGCGGGAACGGCATGGCGCTGCCATAAAAGCGCATGTGGAGACAGTGGTTCTGCAGGCCTTGCTGGCAGTACGCACACGTTGCACACGGCCGGCTCGGACTGATGGCGACGCGGTCGCCAACGGCCAGACCCGTGACGCCCGCCCCGAGGGCGGCGATCTCTCCGGCCACCTCGTGGCCTAGGATCATCGGCTCTTTGAGACGTACAACGCCAAAGCCGCCGTGGTGATAGTAATGCAGGTCCGAGCCGCAGATGCCGCCGCGTTTGATGGCAACGGCGACTTCGCCCGGTCCCGGCGTGCCCGGATCGCGTTCTTCGATGCGCAGATCGTGCGCGGCGTGAATGACAACGGTTTTCATGGGCCAAATCCAAGGCAACCCGGTCGGGTCAAGGCAAGCCTCCAAAATGGGGAATGGCGATGCGAGATTGGCAGTTGCCGAGGGCCTCGGCATTGGCGGATAGTCGCTGCCGGCAGGCAACCCGTCAAGGTGATGCGATCGGCCCTGCGCACGCAAACCAACGGGCGACGGCATGGCCTTGAAACTCTTCGATCTCACCGGCCGGCGCGCGCTGATCACAGGCTCATCCCAGGGCATCGGCCTGGCGCTGGCGGGTGGCTTGGCGGCGGCCGGCGCCGAGGTGGTGTTGAACGGGCGCGACGCGGGCAGGCTCGCGGCCGCGGTCGCTGAGCTGAAGGGGCGCAAGCTGAAGGCCTCGGGCAGCGCATTCGATGTCACCGACGAAAATGAAGTGAAGGCCGCCGTCGATGCCATCGAGCGCGATCACGGAGCCATTGATATCCTGATCAACAACGCCGGCATGCAGTTGCGCGGGCCGCTGGAGGATTATCGCCCCGAGGACTTCCGCAAGATCATGCGCGTGAATGTCGAGAGCGTGTTCCTGGTCGCCCAGGCGGTGGCGCGCCACATGATTGCGCGCAAACGCGGCCGCATCATCAATATCGGCTCGGTGCAGAGCGAGCTGGGGCGCGCGACCATTGCGCCGTACACAGCCACCAAAGGCGCGGTGAAGATGCTGACCAAAGGCATGTGCGCAGATTGGGCCAAACACGGTCTGCAGATCAATGCCATCGGGCCGGGCTATTTCAAGACGCCGCTGAACCAAGCGCTGGTCGACAATCCGGAGTTTTCTGGTTGGCTGGAAAAGCGCACGCCGGCGGGGCGGTGGGGCAATGTCGAGGAACTGGCCGGCGCGGCGGTGTTCCTGGCCAGCGACGCGGCGAGTTTTGTGAATGGGCATATGCTGTATGTCGATGGCGGCATGACGTCGGTGGTGTGATGGGGCGGGGAGGGGCCGTAGGGTGCAATAGGCCCGATTTCCAGCGCCGTATCGCACCATTCACGGACCGCCGTCGTGGTCGCGCTGCAATACGGCCAAAAGGGCTATTGCCCCCTACACCGACGTTGCCCGCGCCGCATCCAATTTTATACGTGCCACCATCGAGGCCAGCCCGTTCGAGCGTTGCGGCGTCAGGTGCTGCTTCAGCCCGAGCCCATCGAACACGGCCAGCGGATCCGACGCCGCGATCTCCGCCGCTGTTTTGCCCGACAGCAAATCCAGCAAGATCGCCACCAGGCCCTTGACGATATGCGCATCGCTGTCGCCGCGGAAGGTCATCACCTTCGAGCCCGGATCGACTGTCGTCACCAGCCAGACCTGGCTGGCGCAGCCGCGCACTTTGTTGGCGTCGGTGCGCTCGGCATCGTCGAGTGGCGGCAACGCGCGGCCAAGCTCCATGACGTAGCGGTATTTATCCTCCCAATCGTCGAGCAGGTCGAAGTCGGAGGTGATGGTTTCGATGGTCGGGGACATGATGGTCATCTTGCGCCGCTGGGGACGGGAATGGAACGAAGTTCGTGAGTGCGGCGCAAGCTGAACTTCATGTCCCCAATGCAGTCAGTCCGGCCAGAAACCCCGGCAGATCGTCCGTGCGGTGATGGATATGCGCGGGCGGAGCGTCGCCCCAGCCGGCGATCTCCTGGTAGATCGGGTGGTCGTCCATCTCGGAATGCACCAGGACCGTGGTCATGCCATGGGCGTGCGCCGGGCCGAGGTTTTGCGGCAGGTCCTCGAACATGGCGGCCCGCGCGCCGTCGATGCCGTATTTGGTCACGAAGCCGGCGAACGATTCCGGGCGCGGCTTGGGCACGAACTTGCAATCGGTAATGTCGAAAATGTCCTCGAACAGATGTCCCGTGCCCTGGCGCTCAAGCACCCGCTCGGCATGGCGGCGCGAGCCGTTGGTGAAGATGATGCGCCGGCCTGGCAGCTTTTCCAGCGCGGTCACCAGCTCGGGCGAGGCCGGCACCGGCGAGTAGTCGATATCGTGCACATGGTCGAGGAAGCTGGCGGCTTCGATCTTGTGCTCGATCATCAGGCCAGCCAGCGTGGTGCCGTGCTGATGATACAGCTTTTTCTGCACCTTGCGCGCCTCGCCTCGCTCCATGCCCAGCAGTTCCGATACGAATCCGGTCATGCGATCATCGATCTGGGCAAACAGGTTACAGCGGGATGGGTATAGCGTGTTGTCGAGGTCGAACACCCAGGTCTGCACCTGTTCGAAGCAACCGCAGTCGGGCTTCCGGGTACGGTCGCAAGACAGAGGGTGGGCCATGGTTCCGGTGTCCAAAGACGTTGGGGCTCGGCCCTTGCGGCCGCTCCCGGGGTGAACGGCCAAGCAGAATAGCAGAGATGTGTTTTGATTTCTGCAAGGACGTGATTTTGGCACGACGGTCTTGTGCAGGCGTGGCTTGCGGTCGCCCTCTATCAGCGCAAGCCTGCGGTGTTGGATATTTGCAGCGACAAGCCCAACTCGCCGGTCAGCTTGTCCAGCAGCAGCTTTGCCTCGGCAGCGGGTAACGGATCCAAGGGCGCGCGAGTCTGCATCCAACCTTGATCCTGGCGGAAATGCGCGATGATGGCCTTGGTCGCCTGCACCAGCGGCCGCAGTTGGATCTCTTTGCGGATGGCAGTTGCCTTGGCCTGCGCGGCATTGGATTCCGTCGCTTTAGGTGCATCTGCGATCTGGCGCAACAGGCGCGCATTCACGTTCGCCGTCGCCGAGATGCAGCCAGCGCCGCCCAACCGCAGATTGTCCAGCAGTGTCGCCTCGGAGCCCGAATAGACTTTGAACCCCGGCAACGCCTCGATCAGGCCTTTGGTGTGCGGCCAGTCGCCCGAGGAATCCTTCAGGCCAACCACGACTCCGGGAAAATCGCGACGCAAGCGCTCGATCAGCGGCACCGAGAAGCCGATCTGTGTGAATGGCGGGATATGATACAGGTAAACCCGTAGTCGGTGATCCGCGACCCGCTCGATCACTTGCGCGTAGTGACGGTACAGGCCGTCGTCGCTGACGCCCTTATAGTAGAACGGCGGCAGCATCAGCACGCCGCCGCAGCCAAGATCGACGGCATGCTTGGTTAGATCGACGGTCTCGGGCACCGAGCACAGGCCGGTCCCGGGCATCAGGTGGGCCGGATCGATGCCGGCGGCTAGCAATGAGATCAGCAACACCTTGCGCTCGGCGCCGGAGAGCGAATTGCCTTCTGAAGTGGTCCCGAACGGCGCTAGGCCGGTGCAGCCCTCGGCCAGCAGCCAGCGCGCATGGGCGACAAACCGCCCGGCATCGGGCTCGCCGGCCGCGGTGAAGGGCGTCAGCACCGGCGCCAGAACCGAGCCCAAAACTGTCGATGTCATGAGGCAAGCTCTTTGGTGGCATTGCCCGAACCACTCCCAGCCGACTGAGTTCGGAGCGGCAAATTCAGCGAAACGAGGCATTGAATGCCGAAACCGAGGGCAAGCGCAAGTGGAAAGGCGAGCGTGCCCACGGCGTCCATCAGCCAGCCGGTCGTCAGGGCGCCGACAAAATCGCCGACCCCCCACAGCAGTCCGAAGGCGGCATTGGCGGCCACCAGTTCGGCCCCAGTCAGCACCTCGCCAAGTGCGATCAGCGACACCGTGAAGGTGCCAAAGCCGACCGCGCCGAACACGATCAGATGGCCGATGATCAGCGAACCCGAGAGATCGAGAAACGGCAGCAGCAGCGAGCCGATCACGCCCAATCCCGACAACCCCGCCAGCACGAAGCGGCGTGCAACGTGGTCGGCAATCCAGCCGATCGGGAATTGCAGAAAGACATTGCCAATCGCCATCAGTGACAACAGCCAGGAGGCATGCTCGGCGCTGACACCGCGCCGGATGGCATAAACGCTGATCAGATTGAGGGTAGCGCCATCGATCCAGCCCCAGGCGCAGATGATGATCAGCAGCATCGGGATGCTGGCAACCGAGCTGGCCAGGCGCCGCAACGGCACGGTCGGCAACTCCGGCGCGACCCGGCCAATGATAATCAACGGCAGTGCCAGCAAGGCGATGATGACGCCAACCAGCAGATAGGGCAGCAGCCCGCGGAAACCCAAAGTGGCGACCACGCCAGGACCGCTGGCAAAAAAGATCGAGTTGATGGCGGTATAGAAACCGATGATGCGCCCTCTGAGGGCGTTTGGCGCCAGCGCGATCAACGCCGACTCGCCGCAGACATAGAACGTGGTGGTCGCCATGCCGTGCAGCAGCCGCATCGGGTACCAGCCCGGCATGGCCGGCACGAACGCAAAGCCGAATATGATCAGCGCGGTCAGCCCAACGGCCGCGGTCATGGTCTGCCGCATGCCGAACGCTGTGGCCATGACGGGTGCCAGGACACTGCCGAGAATGTAGCCGATGGCGCCTGCCGATCCCAGCGCGCCGACAAACGCCGCCGAATAACCCAGCGCACTCATCGCCAGGGCGTTGACCGGGAACACAAAGCCCGAGTTGAGCGAATAGACCCCGAGCGTGAAGATCAATGTGCCAATGGCGAGCCAGGGTACCGGGCCAGTACCTGCCAGCCTGCCAAGAGGCTCAGTTGGGCCTGAGATTTCCGCCTGCGTTGCCGCCTCACCCGCCATCACCAACGCCTGCCACAAACCATTTCGTCACCCTCGCGAAGGCGCCCAGGCGCTAGCTTAAGCGCGGGACTGTCCGTCGCCTCCCCGTCAAAACCGGGAGAGGAAGAAAAACAGCCGCCGATGCAGCACTTAAGTTACCGCTTCATCATGTTGCGCAACACGGTTCCGAGCATGCGGAAGATGAACGGGACGGCGGCGCGGATGGCGGATTTCTGAATCACCTCGGCGGTCGTTTGCCGGTTCGAGCCAACCGCGGCGCGGCGCGGCTGACCGCCGTAGGGCGCGCCCGGTGCGCTCGGCGGCGTCGTGCTGGAGCGACCGCCACCCCACCAGGACCCACCACCAGTATCGGCTTCAACCGGCGCATTGGCCTGGGCCCTGTTCGCGGCACCGTTCAGCACGTCGGCCGCCTTTTTGCTCTGCGATTTTTGCTCGTATTTGCCGAGCAGCGGGCTTTCCGCCAGCACATTGTTGCGTTCGGCCTCCGTGATCGGCCCGGTTCGTCCCGACGGCGGACGGATCAAGGTCCGCTCCACCATCTCGGGCGTGCCCTTGCCTTCCAGCATCGATACCAGCGCCTCGCCGACAGCGAGTTCCATAATGACGCGCGCGGTATCGATCTTCGGGTTTGGCCGGAAGGTTTCGGCGGCGGCGCGCACGGCCTTCTGCTCGCGCGGCGTGAAGGCGCGCAAGGCATGCTGCACGCGGTTGCCGAGCTGGCCAGACACCGTATCGGGCACGTCCAGCGGGTTCTGCGTAACGTAATAGACGCCGACACCCTTGGAACGGATCAGCCGCGTCAGCTGTTCGATCTTCTCCATCAGCGGCGGCGGCGCCTGATCAAACAGCAGATGCGCCTCGTCGAAGAAGAAGCACAGTTTCGGTTTGGGCAGATCGCCGACTTCGGGCAACTTGGCAAACAGCTCCGACATCAGCCAGAGCAGGAAGGTCGCATAGAGCCGCGGGCTCTGCATCAGCTTGTCGGCCATCAACACGTTGATATAGCCGCGGCCTTTGGCATCCACCTTCATGAAATCGTTGATGTCGAGCGCTGGCTCGCCAAAGAAGTTCTTGCCGCCCTGCTGCTCCAGCACCAGCAACTGGCGCTGCACGGCGCCGACCGACGCCTTGGCGACATTGCCGTATTTGGCCGAAATCTCTTCGGCCCGATTGCTGATATTGGCCATCAGCGCGCGCAAATCGTCGAGGTCGATCAGCGGGATGTTTTCATCGTCCGAGACGCGAAAGCAGATGTTGATGACACCTTCCTGCACGTCATTGAGATCGAGCAGCCGCGATACGATCAGCGGCCCCATCGACTTGATGGTGGCGCGGATCGGATGGCCGGCCTCGCCATAAAGATCCCAGAACATCGAGGGAAACTGCTCGTGCTGGTAGTCGTTGAGCCCGATCTGCTTGGCGCGCGCTTCCAGGAAATCGCGCGGCACGCCCATTTGCGAGATGCCCGAGAGATCGCCCTTGATGTCGGCGCAGAACACCGGCACGCCGATGCGCGAAAGGCCTTCGGCCAGCACCTGCAGCGTCACCGTCTTGCCGGTGCCGGTGGCGCCCGTGATCAGGCCGTGACGGTTGGCCAGCCGCGGATCGAGAAACTCGTCCTTCTCGCTTCTGCCAACATAAACCGTATCAGTGGCAACCATAACGTCCCCCCTTAGGCACAACCCAGCCTGAAAAGCCGTCCGGTAAGCACCGGGCGACTCGGAGTTGCCATGCCACCCTATGCATGCATAAACCTATTTTGCAATTGTAACTCCCCGATCTCCCCATGCGCATGGTTATGCTCTAGGTTGTCTGTGTTCGATTCTGCTGCCGAAGGCTTCACAGCGGTGCATCCAGTTGCGATGCACACGGCATTTGAGCAGCACATCAACTGCTTCGGCTGGACCGTCGGAAGGGCCACCCTATGAGCTACAAGATTGAAACCATCGAAGGCATCGCCAAGGTGTTTGGCGACAAACTGCGCACCGCCGGCATAAAGTCGACGGCGCAGCTGCTCGAACGCGGCAAGACGCCCAAGGGCCGCAAAGAAGTCGCGGCAGCCACTGGCATCACCGAGACGCTGGTGCTGAAATGGACCAATATGTGCGACCTGATGCGCATCAAGGGCGTCGCGGAAGAGTATTCCGAACTGCTCGAAAAGGCCGGCGTCGATACCGTCAAGGAACTGAAGATGCGGGTGCCCGCCAACCTGCACAAAGCCATGGCGGAGGCCAATGGCACCCACAAGCTGGTGCGCCAGCTGCCCGGCCTGAAGCAGGTCGAGAGCTGGGTGTCGCAGGCCAAGACCATGCCGGCCACGATGGAATACTGAGGCTGGCCAAGCTCTAGAACCCCGGCAGTATTTCGAATCCAGTAACTACCGGGGCGCCATCACCGAGCACCCTAACGGTTGTCACTTTGGCCGAGCGCGGCCCCATTTTGCAGCGCTGCAGCGCTTCTTCGACTGCGGCCGTCGGCCCAGTCAACACCGCTTCGACGCTGCCATCGCGCCGATTGCGCGCCCAGCCGGTGAGGCCGAGTTGCCCGGCCATGCGCTGCATCCAATTGCGAAAGCCGACGCCCTGTACGTTGCCCTCGACGCGGATGTGTACCGAACGCGCGGACTGGCGATCGTTGCCGTCTGACATCGTCCCCCCCAACTCTACAACCCGGCGGCGAAACCGTCCTTGCGCGGATCGGACGCCCCTTTCAAGACGCCTGCGGCGTGATCATAGACAATGATCTGGCCACCACCCAACGGCTCGGGTGCGCGCGTGATGTTATGTCCCATGCCCTGCAGCTCGGAAGCCATGGCGTCAGGAACGCCGGTTTCCAGCACCAGACCCGCCGCATCGAAAAAGACGCGCGGCAGATCGAGCGCTTCTTGCGCATCGAGCCCGTGCTCCAGCATGCTGGTGATGACATGGGCATGGCCGAGCGGCTGATAGTCCCCGCCCATGACGCCGAACACGATCTCAGGCCGGCCGTCGCGGGTCGCCATGCCCGGAATGATGGTGTGCAACGGCCGCTTGCCCGGCGCCAAGACATTGGGATGGCCGCGCGTCAGGTTGAAGCAATGGCCGCGGTTCTGCAGGTTGATGCCGGTTTTGGCGGTGACGATGCCCGAGCCGAACTGATGGTAGATCGAGTTGATGAAGGAAACCGCGAGCCCACTGGCCTCGGCGACGGCGAGGTAAACGGTATCGCTTTGTTTGGGAACTGGGACGGGGCCGAGATCGGCCGTGCGACGGTCCGGATTGATACCGGCGGCCAACTCGCGGGCAAGCTGATCCGACAGCATATGAGCGAGCGGAACCGCGTCCGTCTGCGGATCGGCGACGAAGCGATTGCGCACCGCGTAGGCGGCTCGTGCGGCCTCCAGCAAGAGGTGGATGCGCTGGACGCTGAGCGGCTCGGCACCCCGTGATCGCAGCTGCTTGAGGGTGTTGAGCAGCACCAGCGCTGTGATGCCATGGCCATTGGGCGGCAGCTCGGCAATCTCGAGCGCACCGTGCAACCCCGGATAGGACGTTGTGATCGGCGACACCCACTCGCCGCGATGGCCGGCAAAATCATCCGGGTGGTGCGCGCCGCCCAGCGCGCCCAGCTCGGCCACCATGTCCTCGGCGATGGCCCCCGAATAGAACGCCTCGCGGCCGCGCCTGGCGATGGCCTTCAAGGTCTCGGCGAGCGCGGGAAACCGCATCACATCGCCGGCAACGGGAATGCGTCCCTGCACACGCAGATGCTGGCGCGAACCGTCCCGCTGTTCAACCAAGGCACTGTAGGTCGCCCAATCCAGAGCGACCCGTGGCGTCACCACAAACCCGTGCTCGGCATAACCGATGGCAGGCGCCAGCACCCGGTCGAGGCCCCAGGTTCCGTGCGCGGTCAACACCTGATCCCAGGCATCGACTGTGCCGGGAATGGTGACCGTGTGCGGCGAGGTTTCGTCCAGCTGGCCCGCCGCCAGAATGGGCTCGGCATCGAGCCCGCGCGGCGAACGGCCCGAGCCGTTGAAGCCCTTCAGCCCCTGGCCTGGAACGTGCATCAATACAAAGCAATCGCCGCCGATGCCGGTGGATTGCGGCTCGACCACCGCCAGTACGGCGGCCGCCGTCACCGCCGCATCGACGGCATTGCCCCCGGCCTTCAGCACATCGAGCGCGGCCAGCGTCGCCTCGGGATGCGAGGTCGCCGCCATGGCGCGCGAGCCATAGGCAAGCGAGCGTCCTGGTTGCTGAAAATCGCGCATGAAACCTCACTCAATACGTCGCCCGACCACCGGTCAGGTCGAAGGTGAACCCGGTGGTGAAACTGCAGGCCGGCGAGACGATCCAGGCGATCATGGCGGCGGCCTCCTCCAGCGTGCCAGTACGGCCCATCGGAATCTTGGCGGTCATATAATCGATGGTCGCTTGCGGCAGGGCCGCCACCATCGGCGTGCGGATGACGGCCGGCGCCAGCGCATTCACGGTCACGCCGGAGGTGGCGTAGTCCTTGCCCATGCTCTTGACCAGACCGATCAGGCCCGCCTTGGTCGCCGAATAGGCCGCCATGCCGGCGTTGCCATCCTTGCCGGCGATCGAAGCCACGTGCAGGATACGGCCATAACGGCGCGCCAGCATGGCTGGAAGCACGGCTTGCGAGGCCACCAGCGCGGCGCGCAGATTGATCTTGTAAACGCGGTCGAAGTCTTCCAGATCGACCTCATGCGCCTTCACATTGGTCTTGCCGGTGATGGCGGCGCAATTGATCATGGCCTGCAGCCCCCCGGACTCCTTTTCGGCCCTCTGCAGGCAAGCGCGGATCTCGGCATCATTTGTGGCGTCGGCCGCAAAAGCCATCGCCTTGCCGCCGGCCGCCGTGACCAAAGCCGCCGTCTCCTTGGCGCCGGCCTCGTCTCGATCGATGGCGACCACCGTTACGCCATGCTCGGCAAGGTGCTGGGCGGTCGCGCGGCCAATGCCGCTGCCGGCACCAAGGAGGGCCGCCGTGTAGGGCAGCGAGGGGTAGAGACTGGCGGTCATGGTTGATCTCTTCTCGGTTGCATCGAAATGGCCGCCGCGTGCCGCAATACGGCGTCCGCCTGGGCTGTGAACTGATTACCGTCGCCGTGCAGTATCAGTCCCTGCTTCAGCGTCAATCCCGCCTTGCTGCCCTTGCGCCCGCTGACAATGACGCGGTGCGCCGCATCGCTGGCGCGCGGATAAAGCGGATAGACGCAGAGCGCTCCGCAGCGGCCTTCCAGATGCTCCAGCAACTCTGGAAGCGCCTCGGCCAGATGCACGATCACCAGTCGCCCGCGCGGTGCGACCATGGCCGTCATGAAGCGGATCCAACTCTCGAGCCCGCCCTGCGGCATCAGGCTCGCTCGCTTGCGCGCATCGGCCGGCGCGGCACTGGCGCGGCCTTCGCCATGGAAGGGTGGATTGGCCACCACCACGTCGAAACTTTCGCGCTTTGCTCCCAGCGCCTCGATCTGACGAAGCGGCGCCGTCAAATCGGCCGCGATTGCGCGATAGTGATCGGCCAGCCCATTGCGCTTGGCATTGTCGCGAGCCAGCGCGATCAAACCGGCATCGATATCCAGCCCGGTGATGGTTGCGCCAGATACCCGCGCCGCGATGCACAGGCCGACCACTCCCATGCCGCAACCGACATCCAGCACCTGGCTATCCGGCAGCACCGGCGCCGCGGCCGCCAGCATGACGGCATCGAGCCCGGCGCGGTGGCCGCCTTCCGGCTGCAGTAGCAGCAACCTGCCGCCAAGAAAGGCATCGCTGGTCAGCGTTTCGCCTGGATCAGTCATCGAAGGCTCCGGCAGCGCTCGCCCTGGGCGCCGTCAATTGTTCGTGCGGCACGCCGGCGGCGGCCACCACGACGCGGGCGCGGAACAAATCGTCCTCGGCCACCAGCAATCGGCGCGGCAGGATGCCGAGCGAGCCTTCCAGCGCGCTCATATGCTGATCGGCTACCAGCACCGGGATACCCTCACCCGATAACACCGCCTCGACGACGCTGATCAGCACCGGATCGTTGGTTTTCAACAGTTCGCGCACTCGAGCGATCACCTTGTCTTGAGCGAAATTGGCGCATCCATGCGGCGTTCTGCCTTGACCGGCGCTCCGCCCACCTGACTATAGTCGGCGGAAAATCATTCTGCCAACCAGGAGACCAATCTTGGGGGTTGTCGTACCCATAGAAGACGCTCGCGATTCCGTGGCCAAGCTGACGCCGCTGGTCGAACTGGTGGCCGCCGATATGGAGCGGGTGAACCGCATCATCCTCGACAAGGCCGGTTCAGAGGTCGACCTGATCCCGGAACTCGCCCGCCATCTGATCGATAGCGGCGGAAAGCGCTTGCGACCAATGCTGACGCTGGCCGCCGCCAAGATGTGCGGCTATGCCGGCGACGGCCATATCCAGCTCGCCTCCAGCGTCGAGTTCATGCACACGGCCACATTGCTGCACGACGACGTGGTCGATGAAAGCGCGTTGCGCCGCGGCAAACCGACGGCGCGGCTGGTCTGGGGCAATCAGGCCAGCGTGGTGGTGGGCGATTTCCTGCTCGGCCAGGCCTTCAAGATGATGGTCTATGTCGGCTCGCTGAAGGCGTTGCGCATTCTGGCCAACGCCGCGGCGGTAATCGCCGAGGGCGAAGTCATGCAGCTGTCTGCGGCCAAGAACACCGCCACAACCGAGGATGAGTATCTCGCCGTCATCGACGCCAAGACGGCGGCGCTGTTTTCAGCCGCTGCCGAAGTCGGGGCCGCCATTGCCGACCGGCCGGCGGCCGAGCAGATGGGCCTGAAATCCTATGGCCGCAACCTGGGGCTCGCCTTCCAGCTGGTCGATGATGCCTTGGACTACTCGGGCGAGCAGGCACAGCTCGGCAAATCGGTCGGCGATGATTTCCGCGAGGGCAAGATCACCCTTCCCGTGGTGCTGGCATACCGGCGCGGAACGGAAGACGAGCGCGCATTCTGGAAGCGCACGCTGGAACAGGGCAGCATTAACGACGGCGACTTGCATCAGGCTATCGGCTTGATGCAGAAGCACGGCGCCATCGCCGACACCATCGGCCGCGCCCGCCACTACGGCAAGATCGCGCGCGACGCGCTGGAGATCTTCCGCGACAGCCGCCACAAGACCGCGCTGATGGACGTGGTCGAGTTTTGTATCGGGCGGGCGTATTAGCGTTCCGACTCTTATGGTTGGTACCTAAGATTTCGTCATCCCGGCGAAGGCCGGGACCCGTCCAACCAACGGTAGGAGCTTCATTTAACCCCGCTGCGACAGGGCGGAATGCACCCGCCTGGGCAGCTCCCGGCCTTCGCCGGGATGACGGAAACAGGGAACGAAACGTTGGTGTCAGAACATTGGGGCAAGCCCGGTGGAGGCTTGGGACCGCTGAAACCGTCTGGTTTGATCGGATAGCTGACATTCGGGCATGTCACTGATGGGCCAATAGCGGGCCTCGCCCCTAGACCAAATTTGTTTACTGCTCTACCGTTATGCTGCAGTTGTGCTTCGCGCGTCGTGCCTGCATATGGTTCGGGACCACTGACGATGGAACAACGCCTTGCTGAGCCAAGTTCAACGACCTGAGCATCTTCCCGATTTTGACAGGCCGCCTCTCAACGAGGTGGTTGTTGGCGTTCAGTTCGCACCAGCCAAGGGGTATGGTCAGGTGCGGGCATGGGAAGTTTGGCAATTATTTCGCGATGACTACCCTCTCGTAGAGGAGAGGGAGGCTCTGCCGCCCAGCTTCGAGACATTCGGCCCACCGAACGCCGGTGTAATTGTCGGCGGTTTGAACTTTGTCACGGGGGCGCTACATGATCGTTTCTGGTTCTTGCGGGAATCCGGAGACGAACTGCTTCAGTTCCAGCAGGATAGGCTACTCCACAACTGGCGCAGGGTTGGCGATCGCTCCAATGAATATCCCCGCTTTGAGAGGATGGCCGAGCGATTCGCTAATGAACTTAAGCGGTTGGAAGAGTATTTTACTAGTCTAAGCCCTCAACTTCTTAATATAAACCAGTGCGAAATTTCGTACGTCAACAACATTGAGGGCGAAAGCGGTGCCTCGCCGCGACCAATTGACTGGTTGAGGTACGCATCTTTTCAGGGTCAAGAACCTGAAAACTTTACGGTGGCTTTTCGTGAGGTCATCAAGGGTAATGATCTTCGGCCGGTGGGCAGATTTACTTGCGAATGCTCGTCTGGAATCAGTCCTCTTGGCAAGCCGATTCTTGTACTCGCACTAACCGTGCGCGGGACTCCAAACAGTGGAAGTCGAGAAGCGGCACTAGATTTCATTCAGCTCGGACGCAACCTGATTGTCCAAAAATTCGCAGAACTGACAACAGCAACAGCCCATGCAGCATGGGGAAGAAGAAAATGAGACCACCAACAGCCAATTCAGCCTTCTCGTCAAATATCGTTGAGTTCGCTGCGATCGATCCGAAGGTGATGATAATTCAGCCGGATTTCTCTTGGCATAAGGGCGCGGTAGATCGCCTCGAAAAATTAGTTCGGCTCCCAGTTGGTTGGGACGGTTACTCTGGGCAGCCTGTTGGTTTGTTGAATGCCAACTTTGCTCTTCGAATGCTTGAAGCTATGTATGGCTCAAGCGCAGGATTTCCCCAGTTCGTACCGGGAATCGACGGCGATCTGCAAATCGAGTGGCACACTATGCAGGGGGATATCGAGCTGCACGTGATCGCACCAAACCACGTTCATGCTTGGCGGTGCGTTGTTGGTGTGCCTCCACACGAAGAAGAGATCGAGCTAACAAATGAATTCTCTAAGGTAGCTGCGTGGGTCAAAGAAATCGCGGAGCCGCCTCGTGCCATTGCAACCGCCGCCGCGTGACGCCCAGGGTGTAGTCCCGCATGACCATGATGGCATTCTTGCTGAAGACGTGGTGATTCGTCGTATCTCTGCTGAAATGGCCGTTTTCGATGCAAAGATTGGCGGCAAGCGCCTCTCTTCGATGGCGTTTCGCAAGTCGAGTGGCCTGAACGGTGGAATGTCAGTCGATCTGAAGCGGCAGATCGAAGATGCTGGTGTCGATCCCAAAAGGTGGGTGACTTCACCAATTTGGATTGGCTCCGTAACGCTTGGTGTCGGCGTATTGCGAGCCGACAGTTTCCAAGTTGGTTACGACCCGCTTCCGCATAACCCCTACCACGGCGAAGTTTGGGGCCAGTTCTCCAAAGCTCAACAGAAGCGGTTGCTTTCTACGTGCGCCTGGTTTGTGCCTATCCCCGAAGTAGCGTTACGGTAGTTCTGACAAGCCATCAGACTTACGACACTTCGACCGCTTTGGGTCAAACGCCTCGCGACCCATTTGCTCATGGGTCACAATGAGCCGAAAGCAGACGCCGATGCCGCCTCTGTCGGCCCTGTGACCGAAGGCGGTTTGTGGGTCGCGGTCAAGTATAGCGGAGCTGCATTAATCCTATTCCAAAAATAACTACACAACATATCAAATCTATACTATATTCATCTCACCTCTTCTACGGGGATGCACTCGAGGGCGTCTCGATCTGCTGGAAGAGGGCAGCGACCGGCGCCGGGTGCCGCACACCCCAAGCGCAGGCGGCCGACGTCGTCCTCCGGGGGTGAGAAGCCCCGGGATGGAGCAGCCCATGGTAAGTGGCGACGGAGTGGATCGATAAGTCGCTGGCGGGGCGGCCGGGTGCCGCCTTTTACACTACCAATTTCGCGGCATTCGGCGGCCCCGCACCCTTTTGTTTGCGCACGGCGGCTCCCGTAACCGGGAGCCGGCCGCCGTGCGCGTTGGCACGGTTGGGTCAGGGCACGGCCATGTCCAATCGCCGGAGGTTCCGTGACCGACATCGGCGTTCTACAGGCGACGAGGTTGCCGGCAACCGGACGTTGCGCCAACAGGAGCGCGGCCCTATTCCACCTCAAACCACGCATCCATCCCCGAGGCCTGATGGTCGAGCATGTGGCAGTGCAACATCCACTTGCCTGGGTTGTCGGCGACGAAGCCGACCAGCGCCGTCTCGCCGGGTTGCACCAACAGCGTGTCCCACCAGAACGGCTGCGGCGCGGGTCCGTTCTGGCGCTGCAGCAACCGGAAATGGTGGCCGTGCAGATGCATGGCGTGCGGCCAGGCGGTCTGGTTCACATAGCGCACATGCACCGTGTGACCAGGCTTGGCACGGAACAGGGGTTCGCCCATTCCGGCGGCCGCGCCGTCAGGATTCATTACCATGCCGGCTTGCCCGTTGAACTGCCAGACCGGCCCTTTGGCCATGATAACGCTCAAATCGGTTTCGTTCTTGGCACCGCCGGTCATCAGCAGCGGGACCACCAGCGCGGTCTTGCGATCGGGCTCGGGCAGCGGATTTGGCGTCAGCGCGACGGGCGCCACCAACGGCGCGGCGCGGCGCTGCTGGGCGCCCTGAAAGGTCAACTCAGCCAGCACTTGCCGTTCGCCCGAAACCTCGGCCAGTGGAATGGTGTGGCCGGCCGGACCGATCATATCAACCATCAGGTCAACCCGATTTCCCGGGCCCAAAATCAGGACCTCGCCATAACTGGTGGTCGGCCCGACGGGCTGGCCATCGACGGCGATCAGCTTAGGCTGGCTGGCCTCCAGCCGCAGCTTGAGCACGCGCGCGCTGCAGGCGTTGATGATGCGCAGCCGCACCCGCTCGTTGGCCAGTACTGGAAACGTCGCCAGCGGCGCGCCATTCACCGTGATGTGATTGCCGAGCCGCCCGGCATGGGCTTGATCGTGGCGCGATCCGAACCCCTCGACCAGTTGCCCGTCTCCGCCAAGCCGCCAATCGCTGATCAACAGCACGAGATCCTGGTCGGCCTTGGGCGGCTCGGGTTCCTCGATGATCAGCGCGCCAGCCAGCCCGCGCGGCACCTGCTCGAACGAGCGTTCATGCGGGTGATACCAGAACGTGCCGGCATCGGGGGGTGTGAAGCGATAATCGAAAGTTCCGCCCGGCGCAACGGCGTTCTGCGTCAGGCCCGGCACGCCGTCCATGGCGTTGGCGAGGCGTATTCCATGCCAGTGGACGGCGCTGGCCTCGGGCAGATCATTGCCAAAGCGCACGGCAAATTCGCTTCCCTGCCGCGCGCGCAGGACCGGCCCCGGTACCGTACCGCCGAAGGCCCAGACGCCGGTTTGCGGCCCGGCAGCGCCCTTCAGTCGCGCAACCGATGGCCCCGCCCGCAGGTCGACCACGGCATCGACGGAGGCCGTGCCCCTGGTCGGCAGCGCGGCCGCCAGCACAGTCGCCGCGGCACTGGTCAGAATGGTCCGCCGGGACGGGCCGTTTGCCGTCTCTCGCGACTCTCGAAAGTCCATGATCACACTCCTCAACCGGCAGCCAAACCGGGCTGGTCAACATGTACACCAGATGAACAAGCCGTTCAGAGCCGTTTCAGGGCGGCCATGGCTTTATCGGATCACAGAACTACCAAGCCGCATCCAACCCCATGGAGCCCAACCGGCCATGCGCACCCTGAATTCCCTCAGTCTCGCCGCCCTGCTTGCCGTATCGCTGCTGGGCGCCGCAACCGCCCCGGCCGCCGCCGATATCCAGGGCGCCGACAAGTTCCGTGTTGTCGGCCTGTCGGGTACGCAAACCCTGAAGTTGATGAATGGCCCGGCGCGCTGGGCCGGCATCCAGTTCGAATTGCCGTTCGATGCCCGCAATCTGCGCGCCACCGGCGTGCGCCAGGGCATCTGGGTGCAGCTGAGCTACCGCGCCGACAATGGCTCCGAATTTACCGGCTGGGGCGAGACCCAATATCTGGCCGCCGACGATGCTGGTCAGCCGACGGTGTTTCGCGTGGTCAATGTTGCCCGCCGCCAGTCGGTGCCGTTGCTGAACTATGACGGCTATGGCGTGCAGGCCAAGATTCCGGCCGGCACCGCGCTGCTGCCGGCCTGCGGGCCGTGCCAGAACGGCTATTGCCAGGTGCGCTTCCAGACCCGCCGTGGCTCGCTGGAAGGGCTGGTCGATCAAGCCTATCTCGCCGTCGTGCGCCCCGCCAATCCGGGCTTTGCCATCTACGAACAGCCGAACCCCGGCTATGATGCCACGGCCGATGCAACCTACGGTAATGGCTACCAGCCCGCGCCGAAGGCCCAGGACGACGAGCCGGCCTATGCCGATGCGCCAGTCGATCTGTTGCCCATGCCAGAAGCTCCCCGCCGCCACGGTTGGCGTCATTTTTGGGAGCGTCTGCAGGGCGACCGGATCGGCTACTGAACCTGCCTCACACTCTCCTCAGCGCGACTTGGCCCGGCCGATAGCCGGGCCTTTTTTGTCCGCGCCGCTATTCGCTGGCCGCTATTCGCTGGCCGCCATGCGCTTGTCGACATAGTCGCCGACCGACTTGATCAGAACTTCCATGTGATCGGCAAAGAAGTGGTTGGCACCGGCCAGGATCTTGTGTTCGACCTGGATGCCCTTCTGCGTCTTCAATTTGGCCACCAGATCAGTGACCGATTGCGGCGGTATCACGCGGTCCTTCTCGCCGCTGATCATCAGGCCGGACGCCGGGCAGGGCGCCAGAAAACTGAAATCATAGAGATTGGCCGGCGGCGACACCGAGATGAAGCCGGTGATCTCGGGCCGGCGCATCAAGAGCTGCATGCCGATCCAGGCACCGAACGTGGGCCCGGCAATCCAGCATTGGCGCGCGTCCTGGTTGTAGACTTGCAGCCAATCCAGCGCCGAGGCCGCGTCGCTGAGTTCGCCTGGGCCATTATCGTAGACGCCCTGGCTGCGCCCGACGCCACGAAAGTTAAAGCGCAGAACCGAGAACCCGCGTTCGGCAAAAGCATAATACAGTTGATAAACAATGGGATGGCTCATGGTGCCGCCCAGATGCGGGTGTGGATGCGGCGGCAGGATCAGCGCGATCGGGGCGCTGGCAGCGGGCTCATGATGATAACGCGCTTCGATACGCCCGGCTGGGCCGTTGATTGTGACTTCCGGCATGATGCGACGGGTCGCCTCTCTTGAGAGCAGCACAACAATTGCGCGCGAGAAAACTTGACTTATCCAATCGGGATTTATACGAAAGGGCACATCCTCAATGATGCTGCCGCGCTGAAATCCGATCCGGGAACCGTGCTGTCTAACACGGAGGCCGGGGGCCCTTGCAACCCTTTTGAGGTTACGACGTTGGAGTTGAATGCAAAAGGCCGCTATGCCGTGATGGCGATGGCCGATCTGGCACGCCATGGCGGGGCCGATGCAGTTGCGCTGGGCGCAATCGCCGAGCGGCAGCAGATATCGCAGGCCTATCTGGAGCAGATTTTCCTCAAGCTGCGGCGCGCTGGGCTGGTGCTCAGCGAACGCGGGCGCACGGGTGGCTACCGGTTGGCGCGGCCGGCCGCTGAGATCGCTGTTGCCGAAGTCATGGCGGCGGCCGACGAGAGCGTGGAAATGACCCGCTGCGCTGGCGAAGGGTTGGCCGGCTGCGTCAAGAACGAGCGCTGCCTGACCCACGATCTTTGGCGCGAACTATCTGAAAACATTAGGGAATTTCTTGATCATGTCAGCCTGCAGGATGTGCTCGATGGCAAGGTGAATCGCGCCCGGACAAGGTTTGCGGCATGAGCCAGATCCGCAGCTATCTCGACTGGAACGCTAGCGCGCCGTTGCGTCCGCAGGCGCGCGAAGTCATGTTGGCGGCGCTGGACGCAACCGGCAATCCGTCCTCGGTGCATGCCGAGGGACGACGGGCGCGTGCCATGGTCGAGCGGGCGCGCGAGCAGGTGGCCGCGCTGGTGGGTGCCGAGCCGCACAATGTCATTTTCACCGGCAGTGCCACCGAGGCGGCCAATCATGCGCTGACGCCGCTTTGGCAGGGCGACGGCGATCCGGGTCGGATTTTGGCACTGTTTGTCAGCGATATCGAACATCCGTGCGTGCTTGCGGGGGGCAGGTTTCGCCGCGACGAGGTTGTCCGGTTGCCCGTGACGACGCAGGGAACTGTCGATATTTCTGTTTTAAAACAAAAGATTAACCACATGGGCGGCGGCGTCGATCGGCCACTCGTCGCCCTCATGATGGCCAACAACGAGACCGGCATCGTGCAGCCTGTCGCCGCGGCCGCCGCGCTTGTGCGCACCGCCGGTGGTCTTCTCGTTTGCGACGCCGTGCAGGCCGCCGGGCGCATCCCGATCGATCTGAAATCCCTCGGCGCAGACGCAATTTTCCTCTCCGCCCACAAACTTGGCGGCCCCAAGGGCGTCGGCGCGCTGGTGCTGGCGGACCAGGCGGTCGCGCCCGTCCCTCTGATACGCGGCGGCGGCCAGGAGCGCGGGCACCGGGCCGGCACTGAGAATGTCGCTGGCATCGCCGGCTTTGGTGCTGCGGCCGAGGCGGCGCTTGCCGATATGGTTGACATGCCCCGGATTTTGGCACTCAGGGATCGCCTGGAAGACGCGTGTTTTTGCCGTGCATGGTCCAGTTATCGTCCTGCTACTGTCGCTTCTGGCACTGCACAACCAACGAGAGATGACAATAGCGTATTGCAGCGCCTGCCCAACACGACTCTGGTCAGTTTGCCCGGTGCCAACGCCGAGACACTGGTCATCCAGCTTGACCTTGCCGGCATTGCCGTGAGTGCCGGCGCAGCCTGCTCGTCGGGTAAGGTTAAGCGCAGCCATGTGCTGGACGCCATGGGTATCGCACCCGAGATCGCCGCCGGCACCATCCGGGTCAGCCTCGGCGCGACGACCACCGACCAAGACATCGACCGTTTTATCGAAGCTTGGGCCGACATCTGCAACCGCCATGGCGCCCGGAAGGCAGCCTGAAGGCAAACTGGACTTTGATTGGAGATCGTTATGGCCGCCGTTCGCGAAACCATCGACGCCGTCAAGACGCTCGACGTCGATCAGTATAAGTATGGCTTCAGCACCGATATCGAGTCCACCCTCGCCCCCAAGGGCCTGAGCGAGGACATCGTGCGCTATATCTCGGCCAAGAAGAGCGATCCGGCCTGGATGCTGGAATGGCGCTTGGAGGCCTATCGGCGCTGGGTGACCATGATCGAGCCGACCTGGGCCAAGGTCCACTATCCCAAGATCGATTTCCAGGACCTGCACTACTATTCCGCGCCGAAATCGGCCGAGGGCCCCAAGCGGCTGGAGGACGTCGATCCCGAGTTGCTGAAGATGTACGCGCGGCTCGGTATCCCGCTGAAGGAGCAGGAGTATCTGGCCGGAGTCAAGACGGGCGCGCCCGCCGCCGGCAAGCAGGTCGCGGTCGACGCGGTGTTCGACAGCGTCTCGGTCGTGACCACCTTCAAGGATACGCTGGCCAAATCCGGGGTCATCTTCTGTTCGATCTCGGAAGCGCTGCGCGAGCATCCCGAGCTGGTGCGCAAGTACCTGGGTTCGGTTGTTCCGCAGGGCGATAATTTTTATGCGGCGCTCAATGCCGCCGTGTTCTCGGACGGCTCCTTCGTCTACATCCCCGAGGGCGTGCGCTGCCCGATGGAGCTCTCGACCTATTTCCGCATCAACGCCGAGAAGACGGGACAATTCGAGCGCACCCTGATCATCGCGGAAAAGGGCTCCTACGTCTCCTACCTCGAAGGCTGCACCGCGCCGATGCGCGACGAGAACCAGCTGCACGCCGCCGTGGTCGAGCTGATCGCCATGGACGACGCCGAGATCAAATATTCCACGGTGCAGAACTGGTACCCGGGCGACAAGAACGGCAAGGGCGGGATCTACAATTTCGTCACCAAGCGCGGCGACTGCCGGGGGCGCAATGCCAAAATTTCGTGGACGCAGGTCGAGACGGGATCGGCGATCACGTGGAAGTATCCGTCGTGCATTCTGCGCGGAGATGGATCGAGCGGAGAATTCTATTCGATCGCGGTCAGCAATGGCTATCAGCAGGTCGATAGCGGCACCAAGATGATCCATCTCGGCAAGAACACCAGTAGCCGAATTATCAGCAAAGGTATCGCCGCCGGGCATTCGCAGAATACCTATCGCGGGCAGGTGAGCGCGCACAAGAAGGCCACCGGCGCGCGCAATTTCACGAACTGTGATTCATTGCTGATTGGCGATAAGTGTGGGGCGCATACCGTTCCCTATATCGAAGCGAAGAATTCCAGCGCGCATTTCGAGCACGAGGCGACCACCTCGAAAATCTCCGAGGACACGCTGTTCTACTGCCAGCAGCGCGGGCTCTCGTCCGAGGAAGCGATCGCGCTGGTGGTGAACGGTTTCGTGCGCGACGTGCTGCAGCATCTGCCGATGGAGTTCATGGCCGAGACGCAAAAGCTGATCGGGATCTCGCTGGAGGGGAGCGTGGGGTAGATCGGGGACGCGACGTCCATGTTCGGCTCGGGCACTGCCGTACGCGGTTGCGCGATTGGTTTTAAGAGCACGACGCCAAACTCTTCGATCAAAAAACTCAGGCGCGATGCCAAAGCTGGTAAACTGGACACGTTGATCGCCAAAGCGCTGCGAATGCCGACGCTGGTTTGTGCGAAATCTTCTGAGCGGTACTCGCCAGCCAAAGTTCTGGCCTTTGAACTTGTCTGGCCAAGCAAATGTGATGCGGCTCTATCGCCTTCTCCCTTGGGAGAAGGTGCCCGAAGGGCGGATGAGGGGATTGCAGCCGGAGTATGCGGCACGTTCGCGCTACAACCACACCGCCAATCCCCTCATCCGGCGCTGAAACGCGCCACCTTCTCCCAAAGGGAGAAGGAAGATCACTGCGCAACTCTTCTGGTCATTATTTTCGCTTGAGCGTAACACCGAACCTCGGCGCAGGAAGGTCACGATTGTTTCTATCGGTACTGGATCGGAGGACCTTACGACGCATACAACCGCCAGATCGCCAAGATGTGAAGGCTACCCCCAATGGCCACCAAACCCGTCATCAACATCGCCGACGTGCCCTTGCGCCAGACCAACGACACCAAAGGCCATTTCTCCGCCGAGGTCGGATCGTTCGGCAAAGCTATCGGGTCGAGCGGGATCGGCTGCATGCTGCATGTCGTGCAGCCCGGCAAGAAAGCCTACCCCTATCACGTCCACCACCAGATCCACGAGCTGTTCGTGATCCTGGAGGGGACGGGTGAATACCGCTTCGGGTCTGAGCGTTACCCCGTGAAAGCCGGCGACGTGCTGGCCGCCCCCACCGGCGGCCCTGAGGTGGCGCACCAGATCCTCAACACCGGCACGACCGTGATGAAGTATCTGGGCGTGTCGACCGTGGCCCAGACCGAAGTGGTCGAATATCCCGACAGCGGCAAGTTCGCCGTCAACTCGCGCTTCGACTGGGCGACCGGAAAAGGCGGCGTGCGCCATATCGGCCGGCCGGGGAATAGCCTGGATTATTATGACGGGGAGACGTGAGGCTGGGACATGATGTTGATGTGTGGACGGCGCTCCTGTTGCAAGGACTCCCTTGGTGTTTGGCGCGGGTCTGGTCGGGTGCAGGTCGCGCCCATGCATTTTCAACAGGGCCGCTCCGCGATAAATCTTCGGGAATTACTTATTTCCCCCTCTTGCTCTGCGGCAAAACGGCTCTATAGTCCGGGTTCGGCTAAGCGTGGGCTGCGCAGCGGGCAGCGCAATGCTTGGCGAGATTGCGTTTTGACAGACGTCTTTGACGTGTGAGTGATGCGTGCGCGACTGGCCAACATGGGCCGGCGCCTGAGGGAGGAGTTTTCTACGATGGCCGATGCGGGTCTGTTGACGATCAAGACGGCGAAGCTTCTGCGCGAGATCGACGAGCGCGAGTGCCAGCAGCGCAACGCCCTCTCCCGTACCAAACCTGGCTTCCGGCTCAAGCATGGCGATACCGTCAAGGTGGTCGAATCCTTCAGTGGCGACGAGGCCTTCCTGGTCGAAGCCGGCGCCAGCCGCAAGGACAGCTGCGATTGGATGGGCGTGCTCTATCCCAGCGAACTCGAAATCGCTGGCTGAGTCAGGCCGGCCAGATTAGGCCAGCCTGATCACGCGGGTAGAGGCCAGTACCTAGGCCTATCAAAGCCGCGACCACCACGGCGACGCTTTCACATGTGATCGCCGCAAGATCTTGCGGGCGATCACGATCCCATGCGTCCCCTCGAAATTGCCATTTGCGGCTGTGGGCCGGCGGGGCTGGCGGCCGCTCTGTTGTTGCACCGCCAAGGCCATCGCATCGTGCTGGTTGAGCGCTTTGCCGAGCCGCGTCCGCTCGGCTCCGGGCTGCTGCTGCAGCCGACCGGCTTGGCCGTGCTCGAACAACTGGGCCTTGCGCGGAACATCGCCGGCCTCGGCCAACCGGTGACGCGGCTGTTCGGCAAGGCCGTGCCGTCGGGCCGCACGACACTGGACGTTCGTTACGCCGCGCTCGGGTCAGACGTGCACGCCATCGGAATTCACCGCGCGGCATTGTTCGGCGCACTGTTTGCAGCGGTGCAGGCCGAGACGATTGCCATCGAGACCGGCTTTGAGATTGCGAGCCTGGACTGGTCGTCAGACGGCCGGCCGCTGTTGACCGGCAAAACCGGCCGCCGGTTGGGACCATTCGATCTCGCCATCGACGCGCTCGGCAGCCGTTCGACGCTGGCCGAAAGCCGATTCGGCCCGAGTTTGCATCGCCCGCTGGCCTACGGAGCGCTGTGGGCCAGCCTGCCTTGGCCGGGCGGCAGCTTCGATGTCCATGCGCTGGAACAACGCTATCGCGCGGCCAACCGGATGGTTGGTGTGCTGCCGACCGGACGGCGCGCTCCTGGTGGCAGCCAGGAGGCCGCGTTCTTCTGGAGCCTGAAACCGCGCCAGCACGCCGCCTGGCTGGCCCGCGGGTTGGAGCCGTGGAAGGACGATGTGCGCGCGCTCTGGCCTGAGACCGAGCCTCTGCTGGGGTCGGTCACCGATCCAGCCCAAATGGTGCTCGCCAGCTACGGCCACCACACCCTGGCGCTGCCCGTGGCGGGACGCCTGGCCGTGATCGGCGATGCCGCGCACGCCACCAGCCCGCAGCTCGGCCAGGGCGCTAACATGGCGTTGATGGATGCGGCGGCGCTGGCCGCTGCCTTGCAGGCGAACGATGATCTGGCCGAGGCGCTCGCCAGCTATGCCCGGCTGCGCCGCTGGCATGTCCGGCTCTATCAGGCGGTGAGCGCGGTATTCACGCCGTTCTATCAGTCCGACAGCGTGGTGCTACCGTTCCTGCGCGACCGAATGTTCGCGGTTGCGGCGCGGCTGCCGGGCGGTGGACGGGCGCTCGCTTCCTTGGTGGCGGGGCAGTGGGGGGCGCCCTTGCCGCCGGTAAGCGTTGCGGCAATGAGGTCAGCCCCCTGCAGCAAACAGGTCTGATATTACGTCAACTCCAGCACGCGCTTCCTGGCCGCCTGCAGCTTCTCGAGCGTGCCCTTCAACTCGGCAAGCCGCTCACGCATTTCCTCCACGACTTCCTCGGGCGCCTTGGAGACGAACTGCTCGTTGCCGAGCTTGGCTTCCGACTTGGCGATTTCAGCTTCGGTTTTAGCAACGTCTTTGGAAAGCCGCGCCTCCTCGGCGGCGACATCGATAATTCCGGCCAGCGGCAGCGCCGCGGTCATCGCGCCGATCACGATCTGCACCGAGCCCTTGCTTGGCGACTTGGCGAAGCTGATCCCCATCAGGCGCGCCAGCCGCTTGATCAGATCGCCATGCGCGTCGGCCCAGGATTTCTCGGCCTTGCTGGCGCCGACCAGCTCCAGTTGCAGCAGCGATGAACCGGGCACGCTCATTTCCGAGCGGACCGAGCGGATTTCCGAGATCAGCTTGATCACCCAGCCGATTTCCTCGTCGGCCTTGGCGTTGGCGAGGCCTTTCAGCTTCGGCCAATCGCTCAGCACCAGGAGTTTTTTCCGCGCCGGCCCGGTCTCGGCCGTGGCGCGCCAAAGTTCCTCGGTGATGAACGGCATGAAGGGGTGCAAGAGGGCAAGAATCTGGTCCAGCACCCAGGCGGCGGTGGCCTGCGTTTCGGCCTTGGCCGCGCTGTCCGGCCCGGTGATGATCGGCTTGATCAGCTCGACGTACCAGTCGCAATAGACGCCTCGGACAAATTGATAGGCAGTGAGCGCCGCATCGTTGAATTTGTAGGTCTCGATGCTTTCCGTGACGGACGCGACGGCGCGCTCGGTTTCGCCGAGAATCCAGCGGTTGACGGTTTCCTTGGCCTTCTTCGGCTCGTACCCTTCCACGCGCGTACAACCGTTCACCTCGGTGAAGATGGCCGCATTCCACAGCTTGGTCGCGAAATTGCGATAGCCTTCTATACGCGCGGGCGCGAGCTTGATGTCGCGGCCCTGGCCGAGCGAGGCGGCCAGCGTGAAGCGCAGGGCGTCCGCCCCGTATTCGTCGATGATCTCCAAGGGGTCGATGACATTGCCCTTGGTCTTGCTCATCTTCTGGCCGCTGGCGTCGCGCACCAGGCCATGGATGAACACGTCCTTGAACGGAAATTCGCCCATGAAGTGGTTGCCCATCATCATCATGCGCGCGACCCAGAAGAAGATGATGTCGAAGCCGGTGACCAGCACGGCGGTCGGGTAATAGCGTTTCAGTTCCGGCGTTTTCTCCGGCCAGCCGAGGGTGGAGAACGGCCACAGGGCGGAGGAGAACCAGGTGTCGAGGACGTCGGGGTCGCGCGTCAAAGTGGGGTCAGACCCCACAGCAGAGTGGGGTCTGACCCCATTTTTATCTGCCGCTGTATCGCTAGTTATGGGGTCAGACCCCACTTTCGTAAGGGGTCTGACCCCACTTGAAGCGTAGTGCCTCTTGGCCAACGCCGTCGCGCCAGCCTCGTCCTCCGCGACGAACACCGCCCCATCCGGCCCATACCAAGCCGGTATCTGGTGCCCCCACCACAGCTGCCGGGACACGCACCACGGCTGAATGTTCCGCATCCACTCGAAATAGGTCTTGTCCCAGTTCGCTGGAACGAACTTGGTTTTTCCCGTTTCGACCGCCTCGATCACGGGTTTGGCGAGCACATCGGCCTTCACATACCACTGGTCCGTCAGCCACGGTTCCACGGGAACGCCGGACCTGTCGCCATGCGGAACCTGTTGCGTGGACGGTTCGATCTTCTCCAACAGGCCGAGCGCCTCGATGTCGGCGACCACCTTCAGCCGCGCCGCAAAACGATCCATGCCGCGATAGGGCGCAGGCACCGTATCCACCAACTTAGCCGTCGCGTCGAAAATGTTGATCTGCGCCAGCCCGTGCCGCTTGCCGACCTCAAAATCATTGAAGTCATGCGCCGGCGTGATTTTTACGGCGCCCCTGCCTTTCTCAGGGTCCGCGTACTCGTCGCCGACAACAGGAATCTCGCGCCCAACCAGCGGCAGCACGATGTGCTTACCGATCAGGTGATTCGTTCGCGGATCATCCGGGTTCACGGCAACGGCTGTATCGCCAAGCATGGTCTCGGGCCGCGTCGTGCCGACGACGATGAACGTCGCCGCGTTCGCCTTGTCGAACGCCACGCCCTTCAGCGGATAGCGGAAATAATACATATGCCCGCCCGGCTCTTTCGCCAGGGCCCTGGTGAGCTTGGCCGCATCGAACGGCACCGCCGCACCGTCCTTGTCGACTTCGCCATCCGTCCATTTGAAGTTCCCGCGAACTTCCGTCGGCACCACCTCCAGATCGGAAATCGCGGTCAACAGCTTGGGGTCCCAGTTGACCAGCCGCTTGTCCTTGTAGATCAAGCCGTCGTTGTAGAGCTGAACGAACACCTTGGTGACAGCCGCCGAAAGCCCCGCGTCCATGGTGAACCGCTCGCGCGACCAGTCGCAGGACGCGCCCAGCCGCTTCAGCTGCTTGATGATGGTGCCGCCCGACTGTTCCTTCCAGGCCCAGACTTCCTTTAAAAACGCCTCGCGCCCCATGGTCCGGCGATCCGGCTTGCCATCGGCGGCCAGTTGCCGCTCCACCACCATCTGCGTCGCGATGCCGGCATGGTCGGTGCCCGGCTGCCACAGCACGTCGCGCCCGCGCATGCGCTCGAAGCGGATGAGAATGTCCTGGATGGTATTGACCAGCGCGTGCCCCAGATGCAGCGACCCCGTCACATTCGGCGGCGGAATGACGATGCAGTACGGCTTGGCCTTCTTGCGCTCGGCCTCGCTCAGATCGGGACGGCCAGCCGCAAAAGCGTTGGCGGCCTCCCAGGCGGCGTAAATACGGCCCTCGACTTCGGAGGCCTGGTAGGATTTTTCCAGCATTTTTCTGCTCACGATTGATTTTCGCGCGCATTAAGCTGGCGGGGGGTGGCTGTGTCAACGAGAGCGCTGGCGCGACGCTACTCGCCCGGCTTGCCGATCGCTTTCTCGACAATGCGCGGCATGTTGCTGTCCAGCCACTCGCGCAGCATCGGTCGCAGCATCTCGGCCACCATGTCCTCCATGGTGCGCGGGACGGCCTGGGCGGCGGCCATCGGCGGCGGGATCATCGAAACGGCCACCAAAACGGGCGCGGTCGCCACTTCCGGCAGCTCCATGACGGCAGATGCCGTCGACATCACGGCGGCAACCGGCTCAGCCACCATGACCGGTACTGGGGCGGCGAGTTCCGGCAATGAGCGATCGTGTACGGCGGCCATCGCGGCCGCGGGCGTCATGTCGATCGCAACCGGCGCATCGACGACCGCGGCAGGTGCTTCACGCGGGGTCTCTGCCGCCACGCTCGGGGCAGCCATGCTGGCAACCGGCACCGCTTCGGCCAGGAATACTGGTTCGGCCACAGATACCGGTTCCGCCAGGAATACCGGCGCCGCCGCTGGCAAGTCCATTGCCGGCTCGGCATGCATCGGTTCGGAAATGTCGATCGTCCGTGTCGCGGCGGCAGCGGCCAGCGGCATCGGCTCGGGATCAGGTTGCAGCAGTTCGTCGGGCGGCATGTCGGCAGCCGCAGACGTTGGCGTCAGCTCGAAGACGGGCTCCTCGGGTGCAACAACAGCGACGGCTTCAGGTGCAGCGCCCGGCTCAGCGGCGAATACCTCCGGTACCGCAAGGCGCGGCGCCGGGGCCTCGGCAATCGGGCTGGCGGCTGGTGGCGGCGCAACCGGGCGCCGCGTCACCGACGCGTAACTGGCGTCGAGATCGAGAATGTCATCGTCATCGGCGGCAAGCGGCTGGGTGAACGCTGGCGCCGCTGCGGTTGGTACGGTGTCGATGGCCCGCGGCGCAGGCGCGGCTGCGGCTACCGGCTGAGCCAACGGCGCCAGCGAGGGCGCGGCCACGCCGTCCCTGCCGAACCCGCGCGCCGGCGGTAAGGCATAGTCCTGCGCCCGCGCGTTGGTCGCTTGCGGGGCTGCAGCCTTGCGGACGGGCTCGGCAGCAAACGGTGCCGGGCCGGCATCCTCGGAAATAATGCGCCGGATCGACGCGAGGATTTCCTCCATGCTCGAATCCTGCGCCGTATCGGTTCTGCTCATGCCCTAAAACCCTTCATATCGCCTTCGCTCAGTATAAATACCGATAGGCAGCGGCGCGACTCTTGAATCGCCTAACACCCCTACTAGCACCAAAAAAAGGCGGCCGTCCTAGGTCCGAATAGCCTCGATTGCTGTGATTCTGTGCAAAAGAGAATCCTGGTTCTCGCCAACAAGTGAGCCGCGGTCGCAGTTCGGTCCCACCGCCGCCGTCAAGACCGCACAATCTGCCCTTAGTGAACACTAGTGAGACGTTATGACCGCGACTGCCTAGATGCGGCGTTGCGTCGGCGTTAATCAGTCGTTCACCTAAACAGGCTTTTAATAACACGCGTTCAAGAGGTGGGTACATGGGTGGTCGCGTGCGTTCAAGGACAGTGAGTAAGATTGGCGGCGCATCGTGGAGCGTTGCCGGGGTGCTGACGGTTGGAGCGCTGCTCGCCGGGTGCAGCTCCGATGTCACCAGGTTCGATTATCCGGCCTTTGGCCTCACCACCGACAATCCACAGCGGGCCGCGCGGATGGCCCCACCCGAAAACATTCAAGATGGCCAGGCCCCGGCCTATGCCGGCGCACCGCCGCCCGACTACAACGCCGGCGCGCCGGTGGCGCCGAAGTATGTCTATCGCGGACCGGTCCAGAGCGGCGGCTACAATGCGCAAGGCTACGGAACGCCGCCCTATGGCGGGGCACCGAAAGTCTACGGCTCAAATTACGATCAAGGCGCACCCGATGGCTTTGGCACCGTGCAGGGCCAACCTGAAAGCTATAAGCCGGGACGCTTTGCCCCCAACGGCCCGACTGTGTATGCGCCGCCGCCGGCCTATGGTCAGGCCGCCCCGATCGGTGGCGATGCCTCAGGCTTCGATGTTGGCGTTCCAGCCGCCGAGGCTGCCCCCTATGGCGCCCCGGCCCGCCGCATCATGGCGCCGATCGTCGGCGTACAGCCACCTTATACCGGCCGCCGCCCGAAAGCCGGCACGTTGGTGACCGTGCTTCCCGGCGAGACGCTGTACCAGGTTGCCAAGCGCAACGGCGTATCGGTCGCGGCGCTGATGCAGCTGAACCGTCTGCGTTCACCCGTGGTGCAACCCGGCCAACAGCTTGCCATGCCCGGCAAGGGCGGCCGCTCGATCCTGCCGCCGACGCGTCCCGACGCCGCGAACACTGGTTTCGACCAGGGCCCGCAGCTCGCCAGCAATGACCCGTCTCCCAATAACGGAGCACCTAAGCTGACCGGCACCGCGCTGCGCATTGCGCCGCCCGCAGCAAGCGCTTTTGCCAACCCGGCCGCCATCGACCGCAGTCACGACAACCCCGACGGCACTTATACCGTGCGCGCTGGCGACTCGATCTACTCGATCGCCCGCAAGCATGGACTGCAGCCCGACGCCATCATGTCGGCCAATGGGCTGGTGGATATCACCAAGGTCAAATTTGGCCAGACCCTGCGCCTGCCGGGAGCACGCCCACAGGCCAACAACGCGACAGGCGCTGCCCAAGGAGCAATTCCAGCGGCAGGCACGCGGGTCGCCGCGCTGCAGCATGGCAAGCCGGCCATGCCGGCAATGGCGCCCGCTGGCGAACAGGCTCCGGTGATGAATGATGCCGACATGGACGCCATGCCCGATACGGCAGACGCCTCGGCCAATGATCCGAGCCTGACGGATGGCGGCGCGGTAGCCGGTGCCGCCAAGCCAACGTTCAAGCCGACCACTCCAGCGAAATCGGGAACGGTCGATCCAGCCAGCCGGAAAGTTGTCGCCAGCAATGACACCGCTGCCGAGGTGCCCAGCGATGGCCGCTTCCGTTGGCCGGTGCGCGGCCGCATTGTCGGCAAGTTCGGCCCGACCGGCAAGGCCGGCGCTGCCAACGAGGGCATCGACATGGCGGTACCGCAAGGCACCGAGGTGCATGCGGCCGAAAACGGCGTGGTGGCCTATTCCGGCGATGAGTTGAAAGGCTACGGCAAGCTGGTGTTGATCCGGCACGCCGACAACTGGGTGACGGCCTACGCCCACAATGACGAAATCCTGGTCAAGCGCGGCGACTCGATCCGCCGCGGCCAGGTGATCGCCAAGTCGGGCAAGTCCGGTGGTGTCGACCAGCCGCTGCTGCACTTCGAGTTGCGCAAGGGCAGCCAGCCAATCGACCCGATGCCGCATATGGCGAGCAACTGATCAGGGCGCAATGGGCCTGCTATTTCGGACCGTGCTGCCTCGATGCGTGGCAAGCTGCCAACACTGGACCTTCGGCTGCACCAAAGCGCAATACGACCCCGAAGAGGGGGTCTATTGCGCCGCCGCATTCCCTAGGAGCCCGTCCAGATAGCCATTGTAGCCATGGCGGCGGGGCGGTTTTGCGATCGTAACCCGCCTCAGGCGGGGTTTGCACCCCTGAACAGCTTGCAAAGGTTGTGTGCGGTGCAGATCATTGCCCATTCCGAGCGC
>JANLQJ010000004.1:0-12897 GCA_031367715.1 Hyphomicrobiaceae bacterium
TTCAGGATCGCCTTCGCCGGGGCTTTGCCCTTGGAGATCAAGTCGTTCAGCCGCTTGCGCTCATCGGCGCTGAGTTCGACCAAGAATTTCTTGGCTGCCATGATCGATTCGCCTTGCCAGTTGCTACCGGCAAGACAAGAATCAGCGTTCGCGGCAACACGCCATGAGTCAAATTAGCCGATGCAGGCCACTAGTACCCACTATCACAACTCCCTGGCACGTATGACGGCCCAAGACGCTTGCCGGGCAGGAGCGCGGTCGCGGCGATGTGGGTCATCGGCAAGGCCGCGCGACGCCCCCGGCAAGCGTCTTCGGCCGCCCTTTGGGTCGCCGAACCCGGGTGCCTGGTGCGTTGGCGGCACTCGACGATGAACCGCATCGCCATCGCGCCGCCGCCTGCCAGTCACTCCGGCCTCGGCGATCAGACGTGCCAGGGAGTTGTGATAGTGGGTACTAGCGCGACCCTAGGTCAGTGATTCCTCGCGCAGCATCTCCAGCTCCAGCCAGCGCTCCTCGGCGGCGCTTCGCTCGCATTGGGCGGCAGTGAGGCGGGTTGAGGCCGCCGCGAACGCCTTGGGATCGGAGCTGTAGAGTTTCTGATCAGCGAGGCGGCCTTCCAGCTTTGCAATCTCTTTCTGCAGTGTTGCGATGGTTGCCGGCAGCGTCTCCAGCGCGTGCTTGTCCTTGAAGGAGAGCTTGCGTTTGCTTTGCGCGGGCGAGGTCTGACCGCCCGTCGTGTTGCTACGCACCGCCGTCATCTTGGCCGAGGTCTTGACCAGATCGGCGCCACGCCGCTGCGCCAGCATATCGGTATAGCCGCCGGCATATTCCACCCAGCGGCCGGCGCCAACGGGGGCAACCGTGCTGGTCACCACGCGGTCGAGGAAATCGCGGTCGTGGCTGACGAGAATGACCGTTCCAGGATAATCCGCCAGCAGCTCTTGCAGCAGGTCGAGGGTTTCCAGGTCGAGGTCGTTGGTGGGTTCGTCGAGCACCAGCAGGTTCGACGGCCGCGATAGCGCGCGTGCCAGCATCAAGCGCCCGCGCTCGCCGCCCGACAGGACATGAACAGGCGTGTTGCGTTGTTCGGGGGCAAACAGGAAATCCTGCATGTAACTGGTGACATGGCGCGCCTCGCCATTGATGATCACCTGGTCCGAACGGCCGCCGGTCAAAGCATCCGAGACGGTCCATTCCGGCTTCAAAGCATCGCGCTTCTGATCGACGATGAACATTTCCAGATTGGTGCCCAGGCGAGTATGGCCGGTGTCAGGCGACAACTCGCCAATCAGCAGCTTGGTCAGCGTGGTCTTGCCTGAACCGTTCGGGCCAACGACGCCGACGCGGTCGCCGCGCAGGATGCGGGTGGTGAAATCGCTAACGATCGGCACGCCCTCATAGGTCTTGCCGATGCCTTCGGCCTCGATCACCATCTTGCCGGACTGGCCGCCGGTTGAGGCCTCCAGCCGCACGTTGCCCTGCACCTGGCGTTCTTCAGCTCTCGCCTGCCGCATGGCATGCATTTCGCGCACGCGCCGCACATTGCGCTTGCGCCGGCCGGTCACGCCCCCATGCATCCAGCTCTGCTCGCGTTCGATCTTGCGGTCGAGCTTGTGGCGCTCCAGTTCGGCCGTCTCCAGGACCTCGTCGCGCCAGGCCTCGAAATGCGCAAAGCCGCGATTGATCGAGCGCGTCAGGCCGCGATCGAGCCAGACCGTGGAGCGAGAGAGGTTTTCCAGAAAGCGCCGGTCATGGCTGATCATGAGCACGGCGGATTTCAGGCCCTTGAGCTTGTCCTCCAGCCATTCGATCGCCGGCAGGTCGAGATGGTTGGTCGGCTCGTCGAGCAGCAGAATATCCGGCTCGGGCGCCAGCACGCGAATGAGCGCGGCACGGCGGGCTTCGCCGCCCGAGAGTGTCTGTGGTGAGGCTGCGCCGTCGAGACCCAGCTCGTGCATCATGGCATCGACGACATGCGGATCATCGGTCGGGCCAAGGCCAGCGACGATATAGTCGCGTGTTGTGGCCGCGTCGTCGAAATCGGCCTCCTGGGCGAGATAGCGCAGGGTGGATTTCGGATGCACAAATCGCTCGCCCGCGTCGGCCTCGATCAGGCCGGCGGCGATCTTGAGCAGTGTCGACTTGCCCGAGCCGTTGCGGCCGACCAGGCAGATGCGCTCGCCGGGTGCGATCGCCAACTCGGCGCCTTCCAGCAGCGGTGTGCCGCCGAACGAGAGCCGGGTGTCTTTGAGATGGAGAAGTGGTGGAGCCATGCCGCCGGACTTGGCAGGTGGCGGCGGGTAGGTCAAGGCGTTTGGATGGGGTAACGGCGGTCGGAGCGTAGGGGCGCGTTGCGAGCGCCCTCTGTTACCTTACGCTGACGTATGAGGACGCGCGCAGCGCGCGCCCGCGCCAAGGACCCCTGTTCACGCACCGCCGATCGCGTTCAGGCCGCCGGCACGCAGCGCTTCACGCAGTTCCTCGCACAGCGCATCGGAGCGCTCGGGATGCTCGTGGAAGGCGGCCGGCGTGGTCTGGAAATGGGCTACCCGCCACTCGCCGTCTTGCCGCACGGCAATCATGCTTTGGATGGCGTTCAGGGCCGGATTGATGTTGCCCTTGCCGCGCGGCACCATGCCGGCGGCAGCGCGCAGCAAGATCGCGTCCGGTCCCAGCTCCCGCACTTCGCGCACCGACGCCACATAGTTTGGCGTCGGCAGCTTGGACAAGATGGGCTGCAAGTGACAGAAGATCGATTCGGCTCCGGCAAGGTTGCTGCCGTCGAAGCCGACCATGCTGCCATCGGCGACAAACACTCCGGCCATGGCAGCAGCGTCACGATCATTCCAGGCCTGCAGCAGCCGACGGTAGAGTGTCCGTATCGCGGTGTCGAATGACATGGGGTCGATGGGCCTCAGGCCGATTTGAGGAAGCTTTCCGTCAGTGCAGTCCAATAGGCCGCACCTGGGGCGATGGCCGCGTCGTTGAAGTTGTACGCAGGGTGGTGCAGTGGCGCCGATGCCTCGCCGTTGCCCATCATGATGAAGGAGCCGGGAGCGGCGTCGAGCAGGTACGAGAAATCTTCGCTGCCGAGATACGGTTTTTCGATGTCGCGCACATTCTGCTCGCCCAGCAGCGCCACGGCGGTCGCGCGGGCAAAACGGGTGGATTTGGGTTCGGTCACGGTCACCGGGTAGCCGTTCATCCACTCGCACGTCGCCGTGGCGCCGAAGCTTATGGCCTGGCCATGCGCGAGCTCCTCGATGCGCCGGTGCAACAGGTCGCCGACTTGCTTGTTGAAGTGGCGCACCGTCAGGTCGAGGAATGCGGTATCCGGAATGACATTGCTGGCCTCGCCCGATTTCAAGCAGCCGACCGTCACCACGGCGGGATCGTGCGGGCTGACATTGCGCGACACGATGGTCTGCAGCGCCATCACCAGCGCGGCGCCAACCACGATCGGATCTATCGCCAGCTCGGGCACTGCGCCATGGCCGCCCTTGCCCTGAATGGTAATCTGCACCTGATCGGCGGCCGCCAGCATAGGACCTTCGCGGAAACCGAATTGGCCAACCGGCATGCCCGGTTCGTTGTGGGCGCCGAACACGGCATCGCAGGGGAACAGCTTGAACAGCCCGTCCTCGACCATGATGCGCGCGCCGCCGTGGTTCTCCTCGGCCGGCTGGAAGATCAGATGCACGGTGCCGTCGAAATTCTTGCGGCGGGCGATCTGGCGGGCCGCGCCCAGCAGCATGGTGGTGTGGCCGTCATGGCCGCAGGCATGCATCTTGCCGGGGGTAGCGCTGGCATAGGCAAGGCCAGTCGTCTCATGGATCGGCAGGGCGTCGATATCGGCGCGCAGGCCAAGCGATCGCATGCCGGTGCCGACTTTCAGTGTGCCGACGATGCCGGTCTTGGCGAGACCGCGATGCACCTGGTAGCCGAGGCTTTCCAGCTCCTTGGCCACGATCTCGGAGGTGCGCACCTCCTCCAGCCCGATCTCGGGATGGGTGTGCAGATCACGGCGGATGGCGATCAGGTGGTCGAGATCACCCTTGACGTCCTCGATCAGGTTTTCGTTGCGCAGCACCAAAATCAGCCTCGCTTCATGGGAACCAGATTTTCCACGAACTTGAAGGCCGTGGCGATAATCGCGGTCAGCGTGCCGTAGATGGCCGCAATCAGCAACAACGGTTCGTAGGTGTGGAACATTTCCTGCTGCACCTCGCGGCCGATGCCGTAGATGTCGAAGACAGTGACAGTTGCCGCTAACGGCGTCGACTTCAATTGCGATACCACTTCACCCGAGAGGGTCGGCAAGACCACCAGCAGCGCGCGCGGCAGCCAGATGCGGCGCAGCACGGTCCAGGAACTCATGCCGATGGCGCGCGCCGCTTCCAGCTCGCCTTTCGGCACGGCGAGGAAGCCACCGCGCATGATCTCGCCTTCATAAGCGGCGAAACTGAGAATGAAGGCGAGCAGCGCGTAGTTGAAGCCATCGCGCAGATACGGCCAGAACGGCGAAAAACGGATCCACGGGATCTGCGGGAACAGCGAACCGAGGCCGTAGTAGAGCAGCCAAAGCTGCACCAGCAGCGGCGTGCCCCGGATGAAGGTGCAAAAGCCTTTGGCGAGCCATTTCAGCGGCCAGGGACCAGTGACCTGTACGAGCCCAATCGGGATGGCGAAGGCATAACCCACCACCACCGACACGATAAGCAGCGTAAGTGTGCGTCCCAATCCGAGCATGAACTGGCCGAGATAGTCGGGTTTCAGGCCGCGCGAGTTGACGAAATCCCGCTCAAGCCAGTCCCATTGACCGAGCCAGGCCGCTAGACCCACGGCGATCAGGATGGCGACGGTGGCGTAGCCGAACAGCCTCATCGACGCCCAAGTGCCATCGGCAATGGGGTTGGGGCGGCCTACGGTGAGGGGCTGGTCGGTCATCGGCCCAAACCCTCACCTCCGTCATCCCGGCCTTCGCCGGGATGACGGAATTTGTGATTACTCGAAGAGTTCGGCCGCTCCGACATCATCTAAGCTAACGCCTGTTGGCCGCGGCGTTGCCGGCGTTCGATCCAGTTGAAGATCAGGATCGAGACCTGCGACAGTGCCAGATAAAGCAGCGCGGCCGCCATGTAGAACATGAAGTACGCCTTGGTGGAGCCGGCGGCCTGCCGCGTTTCCAGCATCAGTTCGCTGAAGCCGACCACGGCCAGCAGCGCGGAATCCTTGGTCACATTCAGCCACAGATTGGCCATGCCGGGAATGGCGTTCGGGATCATGGCGGGGAAGATGATGCGCTGGAAGCGCTGCCAGCCCGACATGCCGTAGGCCTTGGCGGCCTCGATCTGACCGGTGGGGATGGCCTGGATGGCGCCGCGCAGTACCTCGGTGGAATATGCGCCCTGCACCACGCCGAGCACGAAGATGCCAGCGGCAAGGCCGTTCACGTCAAGCGGCTGGAAGCCATAGGCGGTGACTAGCTGGTTCAGCAACGTCGGTCCGGCGTAATACAGAATAAGGATCAGGATCAGCTCCGGAATGGCCCGGCCGAGGGTGGTGTAGACCTCCAGCGCCCCCTTCAGGATAGGCCCGCCGTTGAGCTTGCCCATGGCCCCGCCGAGGCCAAGAACGAGACCGAAGGCGTAGGCCCCGGTGGCGATCTCGATGGTATGGCCGAGTCCCCGCAGCAGATTGCTCCCCCAGCCTGGCGGCGAGAAGGCCAGTATCGATAAGTCGATGGTCATGGCGGACATGGGTGGCGCTCGTCAGTCGACAGCGGAGGTTGGGTCAAGCTATTGCGCGACCCAACTTTCTACGGACGGAGTTCGTTATGTTGAGTCGCGCTGAAACGCTTAACCCAACCTACGGTCTGCCCTATTTCAATCACCCGCCATAAATATCCATCTTGAAGTACTTCTTATTGATCGTGTCGTACTCGCCCGAAGCACGGATCTTCTTGATCGCCGCGTTGATTTTTTCGCGCAGCTCGTTGTCCTCCTTGCGCAGGCCGGCGCCGGTGCCGGGGCCGAGCACGACCACGTCATCCTTGACGTCGCCGATCTGCATGCAGCAGGCCTTGCCGGCATTGCTGTTGATGAAGTCCACGCCCGGGATCGTATCCACAATCTGCGCGTCGATGCGGCCGGCGGCCAGATCCTGGTTCACTTCGTCCTGGGTCTGATAGGTCTTCAGTTCCTTGACGATGCTCTTGAAGTATTTGTTGGCGTAGTCGAGCTGGGTGGTGGAGACCTGCGCGCCTAGCACTTTGCCCTTGAGGCCGGCCTCGTCGGGCGTGAACTTGGCGTCCTTGGCGGCCAGGATGGTGGTCGCGGTCTTGTAGTATTTGTCGGTGAAGGCGATGGTCTTGCCGCGCTCTTCGGTGATCGACATCGACGACCAGATGACGTCGAACTTCTTGGCCACCAGTGCGGGGATGATGCCATCCCAGGCCGTTTCGACCCATTCGCATTTGGCTTTGATCTCGCGGCAAACCGCATCACGCAAGTCGACTTCCCAGCCGGACCATTTGCCGTCCGCGCCCTTGACGGTGAAGGGCGGATAGGGCTCGGCGGCAACACCGAATTTCAGGACCATGTCGTCAGCCGAGGCGGCGCCGGCGCCGACGGTCAGCGCGAGCGCGGCGGCTAGGCTGAGTTTCCAGAAAGTTTTCATACAAGTCTCCGATTTGCATTCGTTACCAGAGGTTTGGTGGCGTCCGTAGGTTGGGTCGCGCAAAACTTGACCCAACCTACGACTGACTCATTGTGTCAACTGCCGTAGATATCGGCCTTGAAGTACTTCTTGGTGATGGTGTCATACTCTCCCGAGGCGCGGATCGCCTTGATGGCGTCGTTGATCTTGCCCTTCAGCGCGGTGTCGTCCTTGCGCAGGCCACCACCGACGCCCGGGCCAAGGATCTTAAGATCTTCCGCGACATTGCCGAGCAGTTTGCAGCAAGCCTTGCCAGCATCGCTGTCGAGGAAAGCCTGCAGCGTGGTCGCATCGGCCTGGTCAGCATCAATGCGACCAGCGGCGAGATCCTGGTTCACTTCATCCTGCGTCTGGTAGGTCTTGATCTCCTTGGCGACGCCCTTGAAATACTTGGTCACGTAATCGAGGTGGACAGTCGACACCTGAACGCCAATGATCTTGCCGGTCATCCCAGCGACGTCGGCCTTCGCGGTCGAATCCTTGGGGCCGATGATGGATGTTGGCGTGTTGTAGTATTTGTTCGTGAAATCGATGGTCTTGCCGCGCTCTTCGGTGATCGACATTGACGACCAAATCACATCGAACTTCTTGGCCGTCAGCGCCGGGATGATGCCGTCCCACGCGGTCTCGACCCATTCGCATTTGACGTTCATCTGTTTGCAGACGGCGTCGCGCATATCGACCTCCCAGCCGGTCCACTTGCCGTCGGCGCCCTTGACGGTGAAGGGCGGATAGGGTTCGGCGGCGACGCCGAACTTCACAGTGTCCTCGGCGAACGCGGCGCTCGCGCCCACGCTGAGAGTAAGTGCTGCGGCAGCGCCCAGTTTGATCAACGACTTCATGTGCTCGTTTCCTCCTTGAAAATCCGGGGAGCTTCCCGAATGGCGTTACATCGGTCAAGCTCAAGGCCTATTTGTGAATTGAGCTGATGAATTGGCGGAAGCGCTCGCTGCGCGGCTTGGCGAAGATCTCCTTCGGCGGCCCCTGCTCCTCGACCAGGCCCTGATGCAGGAACATGGTGTGGTTCGAAACATCGCGCGCGAATGCCATCTCGTGCGTGACCAGCAGCATGGTGCGGCCTTCCTCGGCCAGCGAGCGAATGACCTTCAAGACTTCGCCGACCAGTTCAGGATCGAGCGCCGAGGTCGGCTCATCGAACAGCATCACCTTGGGTTCCATGGCAAGCGCACGGGCAATCGCCGCGCGCTGCTGCTGACCGCCGGACAGGAACGCCGGATATTGATCGCGCTTTTCCCACAGGCCGACGCGGTTAAGGATGGCCTCGGCGCGGTCCTTGGCTTGTGCTTTTGGCAGTTTCAACACATGCACGGGCGCTTCAATGACGTTCTGCAACACGGTCATGTGCGCCCACAGATTGAAACTCTGGAACACCATGCCCAGCCGGGTGCGAATGCGCTCGACCTGCCGATGGTCGGCCGGTGCCATGTTGCCGTCGCGGCCGGGCTTGAACTTGATCGCCTCGCCATTGACAACGATGTCACCGCGCGACGGCAGCTCGAGCAGATTGATGCAACGCAGGAAGGTGCTCTTGCCCGAGCCGGAGGCGCCGATGATCGACACCACATCGTGCTCGCGCGCGGTCATGGAGATGCCTTTGAGCACCTCGAGTGGGCCGAAATTCTTGTGCAGGTTCGTGACCACGACAGCTTCCGGGCGCGAACCCGCAGCTCCGTTGCCAGCCGCAGCAGGGCTGGGCTCAGTCATTCCGTCGGCACTCCCTAAACGCGAAACGCGCGCCAGCTATGCGCTGGTCTGTGATCACATCATAGCCAAATGATGGAAGACGGCAATGGGCAGATGCCAGGAAGACGCGAATAGACGAGGGGCACAATCTGCTCAATCCAAACGACGGAGTCGAGGTTCAATTCCATCTCCCTTCGGGAGAAGGAAGATCACGCCGCCCGTTCCATCGCCAGTCGATGGCAAAAGGCCGTGATCCGCTCAGCCGCCATTGCCAGCGCGTCATCGCCGAGGCCAAAGCAGATGCGCAAATAGCCCTTGGCACTCGGCCCAAAGGCATCGGCGGGAAGCAACGCCACGCCCTCTTGCTCCAGCAGTTGGACGGCGAACTGCTTGGCCGACAACCCCGTCGCCTCGACATTGACGAGTATAAACATGCCGCCGTCCGGCTTGGCGATGCGCAAGCTCTGCACGCGGCCGAGCGCGTCCAGAAGCCTGTCGCGCCGAACTTTGTAAGCGGCTTTCATGCGCGCAACGTCAGCCTGGCCGTACTTGATGGCAGCGACGGCGGCCTCCTGGATGAAGCCTGGCAGGCCGTACAGCATGCAAAGCGACAGCGTGTTGATATGATCGATTAACGGCTCGGGCCCAATGGCCCAGCCGGCGCGAAAGCCAGGCATGGCATGGGATTTGGCCAGGCTGGAGACAGTGGCGGTGCGCTCGGCCATGCCCGGCAGCGCGGCAATCGAGACATGCGGCAGCTCGAAGGTCAGTGCGCCATAGACTTCATCCGATACCACCCAGAGATCGTGCTTGATGGCCAGCGCGGCAATCGTGGCGGCCTCCGACGCCGAGATGACCGCTCCGGTCGGGTTGTTGGGCGTCGCGAACATGATGCCGCGCGTTTTCGGCGTGATCGCCCGCTCCAACGCATCCAGATCGACATGAAAACCCAGCCGCGAAGGCGACGGCACCCGAACGATGGTGGCGCCGGTCGCCTGGATGGTCGCCTCATAGGTGACATAGGCCGGTTCGAATGCGATCACCTCGTCGCCGGCCTGGAACAGGCACTGACAGACGGCGAACAGCGAATTTTGCGCGCCGGCCATGAAGATCACGTTGGCGCCCGTCACCGGCACGCCCGTCCGGTTGCGGAACTCTTCGGCGATGGCGGAGCGGACGGCGGGGCGGCCGGGGATGTCGGCATAATGCGTGTCATTGGCCTGCACGGCCTTGATCAACGCGTCTTTGGCGACCTCCGGGGCATCGAAATCGGGATCGCCAATGCACAGATTGATGATGTCCCGGCCCTGCCGTTTTAGCTCGCTGGCCTGGTAGTAGATCTCCCAGGCATCGGCGCCCTCGCCGGCGACACGGTTCACAAGATTCGAAAAGCGCATAATCGTCATTGTCCTGTCGTCACCACACGAATGATCAAACAAACAGTGTCATCCTCGCGCTGGTCGCGAGAACCCATGGTGCGCCGCAAGCGGACGACGATGGGCTCTCGGGACAAGCCCGAGGTGACACTTGGGGGCGTCAAGCTTCAATCCACGGTCCGGCTTCCAGCAGCAGCGGCACCTTGGCCGAGCGGCCATGAACGCGCAAGGCCGTCGCCAGTTCATCCAGGCTCTGTACGCGTTTGCCCGGAACGTCGACGGATTCCGCCGCCTTGACGAAGTCCGGCGCGATCGGATCGACGGCGATGGGCGCAATTTCCTTCGATACCATGTAGTCGCGGATTTCCCGGTAGCCGTTGTTGTTCCAGACGATCATGACGATGCCAGCCTCGGCCTCGCGGGCAGAGATGAGTTCGGGGAACGTGAACTGCGCTCCGCCATCGCCCGCCAGTGCAATGACAGGACGGTCGGGGTTCGCAACCTTGGCGCCGATGGCGGCGGGAAGTGCATAACCAAGAGTGCCGAAGCCGGTGCTGGCGGAAAAGAACGAGCGCGGTTTCGGCGAACGGTAGGTGAGGCCACCGCGATAGACGGCCTTGGTGCTATCGCCGACCAGGATGGGATCGACACAGGTATCGCGGATGGTGGTCAGCAGGCGGTCGTAGAGCGGGTCCTCCGGTTCGCGATGCGTTGTGGCAATGCGCGACAGGCGCTGGACGGAGGCCGTCAACCAGGTCGTATCGGGCGTGTTGCCGGTAATCGTCGCAAGCAACGCCGTCACCGCAAGCCGCGCATCGCTGATAATGCCGATATCGGGACGCGGGCCGATGGCAATCTGGCGCGGGTCGATATCGATGCGGATGAATTTCGTGCCGACGGCAAACGGCTTGGTCGAATAGAAATCGTAATCGGTCTCGCCGATCTCGGTGCCGATGGCGAGCACCACGTCGGCCTGATCCATGACCAGGCGGCCGGGGTCCTTGCCGATGCCGAAATCGGCGAGTTGCGGATGGTCGGGCGGCAACAGTCCCTTGCAGTTGGTGGTCAATTGCACGACCGCTCCGAGCAGGGTTGCCAGCGCGGCAATCTCGGCAGCGGCATTCTGCGAGCCGCCGCCCGCGATCAAGATGACACGCTTGGCGCTGCGCAAGACTGCGGCGGCTGCCGCGATCGCCGCCGGATCGGGGCCTGGCGCGGACAAATTCAGCATTTCATGGGGAGGGGGATCGGCCTCGACTCTTTCTTCCAGCACATCGATCGGAATGTTGATCACCACCGGCCGTGGCCGAGCCGACGAGAACACCGCGAACGCGGCTGCCAGCACATCGGGCAGCTCGCTTGGCCTGAGCAGCGTATGGCTGAACGCACTCAAGCCCGCTGCCAGCGCCTGCTGGTTCGGCATCTCGTGTAGATAGCCGCGCCCGAACCCCAGCTGGTGTCGCTTGTTGACCGCCGCGATCACCAGCATCGGCACACTGTCGGCATAGGCTTGGCCGATGGCGGTCGCGATGTTGGTCAACCCCGGCCCGGTGATGACGAACGCCACGCCCGGCCTGCCGGTCGAGCGTGCATAGCCATCGGCCATGAAGCCTGCGCCCTGTTCGTGCCTTGGGCTGACATGGCGGATGCGGGTTTGCGGCAGCCCGCGATAAAGCTCCACATTGTGCACGCCCGGTATGCCAAAGACATGCCGCACGCCATAAGCGTCGAGCAGATGGGCCAACCAGGTTCCGCAAGTGATGGAGGGGGACATGATGTTCATCCTCAGCCTGAATGGCGCCCGCAACTTAAACGAATTCCATCGCCGAGGATGAACTTCGTCTCCCCGTCGGTCTGCGGCGAGACCAGACTTACGGGGACACGAAGTTCATTTCCGGCGCGAAAGCATGCTGTTCTCGCTGCGACCTTGGCAGGCCAGAATTGAACATCATGTCCCCTTTCGCGCCATGGCAAATGCGTTTAAGCCTCTCGCCAAACCAATCCCGCCTCATGGAGCCACGCATGCCGATCCGCACCCTGGTCTGGAATGAGAATGTGCACGAGCGCAAGGTGCCAGCCATTGCCAAGCTCTATCCCAAAGGCATCCATGGCGCGATCGCCGCGGCGTTGAACGCCGACCAGGGCATCAAAGCCGAGACGGCGACGCTTGACCAGCCCGGCCAAGGCCTGAGCGAGGCCAAGCTTGCCGCCACCGATGTGCTGCTGTGGTGGGGCCACGCCGCGCACGGCGATGTGACGGACGCCAATGTCGAGCTGATCGCCAAGCGGGTGCACGAAGGCATGGGCCTGATCTGTCTGCATTCGGCGCATTTTTCCAAAATCTTCAAGCGCTTGATGGGTACGCCTTGCGCCCTCAAGTGGCGCGAGGCTGGCGAGCGCGAGCGGCTATGGGTGATCAACCGCAACCATCCGATCGCGGCGGGCCTGGGCGAATGCTTCGTGCTTGAGAACGAAGAAATGTACGGCGAGCCGTTCTCAATCCCCGAACCCATGGAGACGGTGTTCGTTTCTTGGTTCCAGGGCGGCGAGGTGTTCCGTTCGGGCGTCACCTATATGCGCGGCGCCGGCAAAGTGTTCTACTTCCGGCCGGGCCATGAGAGCTACCCGACCTATCACGACGCCAATGTGCACAAGGTGCTGCGCAACGCCGTAACCTGGGCCTACAACCCGGCCGAGGCTTGGGTCGCCATCAACGACGCTCCCAACGTGCCCGCCGACAAGGCTCCCGAGCCGATTATAGAGCGTGGCGGCAAGCTGCATGCAGCCGGCGAAAAAGGCCTGAGGTAGCGGTTATTTTCGATCCACCGAGCCGAAAGAGACGCGTCATCCCGGCGAAGGCCGGAGTCAATCCAAGCGGCGCGTGGGGCACGTTGTCAGAACCTTGGGCAGATCGCGGCTTGCGCCGCGATGACCAAAGTGAGGGTCTGTCGGCTTTTAACCCGAACTTTTCACTTTGAAAACGCATAAGCACTTGATCGGGACTGTATTTTTACGATGTGAACGGTCGGTTACTGGACACAGGGAGCGTGGAGCGCGACGCCGAGTAGCGCAAAAGCGTGCTCCTGAAGAGCGGTTGGCC
>JANLQJ010000016.1:0-8834 GCA_031367715.1 Hyphomicrobiaceae bacterium
CGGCCAAGCGCTCGCCGGCCGCGCTCGACAAGGTGCACACGCGCAGGCTCGCCGACGGCAGCCCGGCGTTTGGCTTCACACGCCTGCTTGGCCATCTTGCGACCATCGTGCGCAACACGCTGCGCCCGGCCTGCGCGAGGCCCGGCGAAGCCTCGTTCGACCTCACCACCCGACCAAATCCCAAACAGCAACAGGCGCTCGATCTGATAGCCGCAATCGCCGTGTAGACAGGCGCGATCACCGCACTTCGATCTTAACAGATTGAAGCAGAAGGAAAATCGTTAACCGAGAGCCAGGAACTTCGGACTAACGGCTGCGTCTTTTGATTCCGTCATTCGGAGGTTCGAACCCTCCCGCCCCAGCCAATTGCCCAGCAACCAACGCTGCGTCGCCGTCAATGACTGGCGCCGGACGCTTTTCTGGGCGCCGGCTTGCGCAGCAGCAGGGTCATTGGCAATAACAGCACCGACATCACGGTCAACGCATAGAACAGGTCGGCGAATGCCATCACCGTGGCCTGGCCGCGCACCATCAGGGACAGCTGCTGCAGCGCCGACACATCGGCATCGCCTGCTCGGCCGGCAAAACCACCGGCGATCGTGGCGAGCCAGGCTTGTGCCGCTGCGCTGCTCAGCGACACTTGCTCATGCAGCCGCGCCAGATGCAGATCCATGCGCAAGTTGAACAGCGTGTTGATGCTGGCCAGGCCGACCGCGCCGCCCAGATTGCGCGTCAAGTTGTAGAGGCCGGAGGCATTCTTCAGCCTGGCGGGCGGCAGCGTGCCCAGCGCCAGATTGTTGATCGGCAGCATGCAGCACATCAGGCCAAAGCCGCGACAGACCTGCGGAACAATCAGCTCGCCGAACGACCAGTCGTGAGTCAAACCCGTGGTGATCCAGGTGCCGAGCGAGAACACCGCCAAGCCAATGGCCAGCATCAGCCGGTTATCCAACACGCCCAGCAGCCTGCCGACAAGTGGGGCCGAGACAAACATGACGACGCCGGTCAGAAACATGGTCTCGCCGATCTGCAGCGAGGAGTAGCCGCGCACCCGTCCGAGAAACACCGGGTAGAGATAAGTGAGGCCATAGAGGCCGATGCCGAGCACAAAGGAGAACAGGCAACCGGTCCAGAAATTGCGGTCGGCAAAGGCGGTCAAATCGACAATCGGGAACTTCGCCGACAGCGCGCGCCAAAAAAACAGCGCCGCTCCGATGATCGTGAGCGCCGTGAAGACTACGATTCGGCGGTCGGAGAACCAGTCATTGCCCGGACCTTCTTCCAGCACATATTCCATGCTGCACAAAAACAGGGCCATGAAGCCGAGTCCCCACCAGTCGAAGGTGCGCAGTAGAGACCAGTCCGGCTCATCGAAGTCGACCAGCGTCAAGGTTGAGATGGTGACGACAATGCCGGGCACGATGTTGATGAAGAACAGCCAGTGCCAGGAGGCAAGATCGGTGAGATAGCCGCCGAGCGTCGGCCCGATGGTGGGCGCCAGGGTCGCGATCAGACCGATCAGCGGATTGACGATGCCACGCCGGCTCGGCGGGAAGACGCTGAAGGCGGCGGCAAACACGGTCGGAATCATGCCGCCGCCGATGAACCCCTGCAGGGCTCGGAACACGATCATCTGCTCGATGTTCTGGGCAAAGCCGCAGGCCACGCTCATGATCGTGAAGCCGGCAGCCGAAATGGCGAACATCCAACGCGTGGAGATGGCGCGCGACAGCAGCCCGGAGAGCGGGATCATCACCACTTCGGCGATCAGGTAGGCGGTCTGCACCCAGCTGATCTCGTCGCTGCTGGCCGACAGTCCGGCCTGGATTTCGGCCAGCGACGCCGAGACGATCTGGATGTCCAGGATCGCCATGAACATGCCCAGCACCATCAGCAGGAACGCGATCAGGCGCCGCGGCGTGATGTCGTCGACACGTGCGGCGGCGTTAGGCGCGCCGCGCTGAGTTTGGGCAGCTGTGAGCGCCGCGACAGCCATGGCTAAGGCTGTTGCTGCACGGAAGCGAGCGCGGGGCCGCCGGCCGGTTGTGCCTTGGTGTCGACCGTCGCCACCACCGACATGCCGGGCCGCAACACATCGACCGTGCGGCTATCGGCGGGCAGCGCGATGCGCACCGGTACGCGCTGCACGATCTTGGTGAAATTGCCGGTGGCATTCTCGGGCGGTAGAACGCTAAACACCGAGCCGGAGCCGGGCGCGAAACTGACTACGGTGCCGTGCAACACCTTGCCGCCGAGCCCATCGACCTCGATGGCGACCGGCTGGCCTGGCTTCATGGCGCTGAGCTGGGTTTCCTTGAAATTGGCTTCGACATAGAGCGAGCCGTCGCCGATCAAAGCGCCCAGCCGCGTGCCCGGTTGCACCAGAGAGCCAACTTGACTGGAGCGGTTGCCGAACACACCGCCAACCGCCGCGCGCACCTTGGTGAAGCTCAGATCGCGCGCCGCCTTGGCCACTTGCACTTGCAGCTCATCGAGCAAATGCGCGGCCTCCTTCTGCTGGGCCACCAGAACATCCTTGGCAGCGCTGGCTCTGGCGACCGCAAACTGCGCGCTGGCAACCGTGGCGCGGCCGCGGTCGCGATCTGCAACCGCCTGCTCAAGCCGCTGGGCCGGGGTGATCTTCTGCTTGGTCAGTTCCAAATAGCGTACAAAGTCGCTGTCTGCGCGCTTGCTGTCAGCCTGGGCGGCGGCGACCTGGCCGCGCGCTTGCGCAATGGCGGCATCGGCTTGGCGCAGCTGACTGTCAAAGCGCTGTATGGTGGCACGTTGGCTTTCGACCTTCTTCTGGGCGGCCTGCAATGCGATTTGATAGTCGCCGTCATCGATTTCAGCGATCACCATATCCGGCGTCACCACCGTGTTGTCGGCGACCGGGAAGGCCTTGATGTAGCCGCCCACCTTGGCCGCGACATTGCTGATGTCGGCGCGCACATAGGCATCGTCGGTGGCGACGTGATACCAGCCAGCGGCGAGGTAGTTGCTGAGATACTGGCTGCCGGCATAGAGCGCGAGCAGGGCCGCAACTGCGAAAACCACGCGACGGACAGAGGGCTTGCGGACGGGCGGGGAGTGTGGTGCCGCGGTCGACTGCTGGGCGGCGGGCGCTACTATCGGCGATGATGCGTCGGGCGCAGTTTTCGCGCTGTCTGGCCCATCGGCCGCCGTCGTGATGGCAGGTTGTACAGACTTGTGCATGGCATGATCCGCAACTAAACCGTTCGGTAGCTGTTTACCTAAAGTCGCAAAGGGTGTAAGTCAACATCTACCAAACGGTTTGGTCACGTCGTTAATGCCTCAGTCTGCGAAAGCCCGCTCAAAGGATACTGCGAACAAACTCCGTTGCATTACGATCGGCAAGGCGGCCTGCCGAGCCGTAGGGTGCAATAGCCCTATTGCAATCCGGATTGCACGGTCGCTGGCGACAGCGGCCGCCGCTGCCGCAATACGGCGATGACGCCTATTGCACCCTACGACCAGGGGCAATCGCTCCCGAAACGATTCACTTATTGTACAGACTGTCCTAAACGGAAGGCACGATGACAGCAAAGGACGCCACGCTCACCTCCGACATTGCGGCCCGCGACCGCAACGTGTCGGCGTCCGACAACGCCAACACCCATCCGGCGCGGCGCAGCCGGGCAGCGGCGCAGACCGAAAAACGCAGCCAGATCCTGGCAGCCGCGCGCGCCGTGTTCGAGCGCTCGGGCTATGACGGCGCCAGCATGAACGACATTGCGACCGAAGGCGGGGTCTCCAAGCCGACGCTCTATGTCTATTTCGACAGCAAGGAGAAGCTGTTCGACGGCCTGATCGAGGATATGTGCGCCACCTTCCCCGAGACCGCGCTTGACCTCGATGCGGCCAATCGCGATCTCGAAGCGGTACTGACGCGCTGCGGCGTGACGTTGATGGCCGAAATCACACGTCCCGAGCGGGTCAAGATGTTGCGCGTCGTCGTCGGCGCTGCCGGCAAATTCCCCGAAGTCGGGCAAAAATTCTTTCGGGCCGGGCCCGGTCAAGCCATTGAGACGTTCAAGCGCTACCTGCAAGAGGTCACAGAACGCGGATTGCTGGTGGTGCCCGATGCGGATCTTGCCGCCTACCACCTGCTTGACCTGATGCAGAGCGTACATTTGCGGCGCATGATGCTGGCGGTGGCCGAACCGCCCGGCGGCGACGAAATCGAGCGCACGGTGCGCGCCGGGGTGCGCAGGTTCCTGGCGGCCTACAGTACATAGACCAGTGACGGCTCAATCACAGCCCACGAATCAGGATGCCGAGCAGCAGCAGCACGTAGGCCAGCAACAACGCCGCGAACGGGCTGCCGCTGACCACCGGGACCTGCACTAATCCGAGTTGCGCTAGCAATGCCGCCACTGACAGCAGCACCGAGACCAGCAATGTCATCAGGCTCGGAGGCGACAGGCGCATGGCGAATCTCTCGTTTCAGCGTGATACCGGGTCAGCTATCACACCTCCGCATTGCCGCGGGAATGCGGATTTTTGAGCGATACACCACTTTCGTGAAGGGCGGTATTACGCCCGCCGCCGCCGTCCGCCGAACATGCGCAGCAGCATCACCAACAACAGCCCGCCGCCGGCCAAGCCAGTCGACACCGCCGCCGTATGCTTGTGCCACATCAGCATCGGGGCGACATCGCCGCTGCTCACCAGGTTGAAATCGGTCTGCAGATTGAGCAGATCGAACGTGGCGCCGTCGCGCAGCATCAGGCCGACCGCGGCCTCCTGATCGCGGCTGGTCAGGATGGCCTGCTGCAGGTTGGCGTCCGCGAACAGTTTCATGCGGTGTGGATCGTCGGCGACGGCGCTGATCAGGCGCACGGCGGCGTTGCGTTTCAGCCCCTGCACATAGCCGGCAAAGGACCCGAGTTCTTCCGTTGCCAGCGAGCGGGCCAACGCGCGCTGCCGCTCCGGTGTCAGCCCGCCCACTGCTTCGCGCAGATCGCGCGGCAGGGCGCCGATGCGGGTGACGGCGAACTTATCGTCGAGCGAGAGCAACTGTCTGAGGCTGTCGGCGGTGAAGTCCTTCGGTTTGGCGATGCGGTGCAGCTCGTTGACCGCGACCTTGCCGACGTCCGCGCCGGCCAGTTGCTGCCAGCCGATGGCGTCCTCCAAGGACCGCGTGTCGGTTGCGATATCGAGCACCGCGTCGGGCATGCGCTTGGCTGCCTCGTCCAGCGTGCCGTCGGTGAGGCGCTTGGTAACACCGGTTTCGCCTTCCGACGACAGCACCAAGGCAACCACCCGATCGACCCGAGGCAATTGAGTGGCGGCGACCGTATCGAGGAAGGTCTTGAACGCCGGTAGCTTCTCGGCCAGTTCCAGCGCCTTGGCGTGCGCCGCCTTGAACTCGTGCCAGACCTGAAGAATACGGTCGGCCGTGCCCGAGCTGATATCTTTGAGGTGTGTCTGCAATTGCTCGGCAATGGCAGAGGCGATCTCGGTCCGCACCTTGGTCTTGGTGTCGTCCGATTTCATTTCAGCGTCGATGATCGGTAGAATGCCTGCGCGCATCTCCCAGATATCCTTGGCGATCAGCACCAGTCCAATTCCGCCCGCCACCACCGAGACGATGCGGCCAAGCACCGCACCAACCACGCGCTGGCCGATGCGCTTGGCGAGGTTGGACAGCGAGCGCCGCACCACCAGGATCACGGCGCCTGCGATCAAACCTTTGCTCTGGATCGCAAGATCGGCGTTCGAAACCTCCGCACTGCCGGCGCTGGCTGTCTGCTGGAACGCCTTGCCGGTGTCATCGGCCACCAGCAGCGACACGGTCGAGCCATACCGCGGCCCCAGAAACGCCCGCACACAGGCAACGGCCGGCGCGGCGGCATCCAGCGTGGCCAGTTCGATCCGCCCGGCCAGTTGCTTGCCAACTTCGCCGGCAATCGCCTCGACCGCCTTTTTCATTTCTTCCGAACGGTAGGTCCGCTCGGCCACCGAGGTGGCCAGCTGCTGTGCGGCCTCGCGCGAAGCCAGACTCTGCAGCAGTGTGGTCCAACTGGTCTCTTCCTGGATCTCGGTGATGGATTTGGTGACGCGCTGGTCCAGCACCAGATCGGTGCCGGTCGCGCGCCAGGCGACATTGACCAGCGCGTCGTAATCGACGCCCTTGAGGCCCTTGCCGATGGCGGCAAAGGTCAAGCTGTCGATGGCGGCCCGGAAGGCCTCCTCGTCGCCGACCTGGCAGTTGCCGGGCAGCGGCGCGCTGGTGGCCGAAACAGCGGCTGCCTGCACGACCGTCGGAGCAGTGCTCGCCAGCAACAGCGCTGCAGCGGTCAGGCTCGACACCAATTGCTTGAATAGCCAGCTCATCCGTCCCACGCACCAAACCTCACATTGTTTGGCGGCACCCTAATACGGAAGCTGAGGCAGAACCAGGGCTGCATCCGCACGCGCGTACTGGGGACAGGCAGTTCACCGCAGCGGTTCGGTTGCCGCGCCCCAGCCTGGAATGGCGCCGGCATAGCCGTTCTCGTGCTCGACGCTGAGACCGCTCCATTTGCGGTTGGTGGCCTCGTAATGCGTCTCGACATTGTAGAGCGACACATCGAGGCCAAGATCGGCGGCCGTAAGGCGGCCCATGGCCTGCAGCAGCGCGTAGGCGGCGACCACCAGATCATGGCGCGCGCGCACGGCGGACACCTTGGCGTTGGTTTCCTCCTGCTCGGCGTTGAGAACATCCAGCAGCGTGCGTGCGCCGGCCTTTTGCTCTTCGCGCACCCCAGCCAGGCTCTCGGATACCGCCTGCACCTGCTGACGCACCGCCACCAGCTGCGCCTTCTGGGCCTGCACCTGCGCGAACAAGCCGATGGCGGACGAGCGGGCCTGCAGCCGCGCCGCCTCGATCTCCTGCAACCGTCCCTGATGCTGTTCCTTGGCCTGGCGCACGCGTGCCTCGATCTCGCCGGATTGATAGATCGGGATGTTGACGCGCGCTGAAACTGACTGGCTGACCTGTTGTCCGATCAGCGGTGTCGGATCGAAGCGCTCACTATGCTGGGCCTGCAGCCGCACATCGGGCAGCATTTCGCCGAGGATCTTGCGCACCTCGTGCTGCGAGGCCTTTTCCTGATAGGCCGCTTGCAGAACGCGTGGGTTGGACGCCATCGCGACGCGGACGGCATCTTCCAGGCGCGTCGGCAATGAGGCCTCGAAGCGCGTCGGATCGGTGAGCTGTTTGGGCACATGCCCGACCAGCCGTTCATATTCGGCAAGACTGTTGCGCAAGGTCGCTTTTGCCAGCTCAAGGGCGGCGGTCGACTCGGCTTGGCGGGCACGCGCCTGGGCAACGTCGGTGCGGGTCAGATCGCCGACGGCAAAGCGTTCGCTGGTGGCCTTGGCCTCGTTGGTGAACAGGCGCAGGCTGGTCTGGCGCAAGGTGACGGTGGCGGCGTCCCGCAGCACGTCCATATAGACGCGGATGGTGTCGAACAGCACCTTCTGCTCGACATCCTGCAGGCCGGCCCGCTCGGCCATAATGCTGGCATCGGCCGCACGCACGGCGTTGGCCGTGCGGAAGCCCGTGAACAGGGGTTGCGACAAAGTGACGGAGTAGCCGCCCGGATGAGTGGTGCCGTCATTGCGTTTGTAGCCGGCAGCGTTGGCGTCGATTTGCCCTGGCGTCGGGGCGTGGCCGTTCGCCAGATTGGGAGGCTTGACGGAGCTGCCTAGGTTCGAGACGCCATAGTCGCCGTTGACCTCGATGTTGGGCCGGTATCCCGATTGGGCCTTGGCCAGTTCCTCGTCGGTCGCCCTCAGGCGCGCGCGTTCTGCGTTCAAGGTCGGGCTGTTGTCGTAGGCGGCGGCAAGGGCGGCCTGCAGAGATTCTGCCCGCGCCGAGCTACCCAAGAGCGCAAGAGCCACGGCGGCTGCGGCGAGCAACGTTACCGTCCTGGAAACATTCGGGTGGAACCGCATCGCCTTGAAATTCCCGCTGCCAACACCGGGGCGCACAGCGGCGCCGGTCCCAAGCGTTTTGACGCGCGAATCGCTAAGGCTTGGTTAAGTGACGTTGCAACCTGGGACACGGGTGTGAGAGATTGCTCCAATGATGCAATCAAGCTCCCAGACACTTGGCAATATTTCGGTTGAGTGGAAGCAATCGATAGCGCCAGTCGATTACGTTGTGGCCGTCGAAACAATGGAGACGCGCGTCGCGGCAATTGCGGCGGGCGCGACCGCGGAGATGGTCTGGCTGCTGGAGCACCCGCCGGTCTATACGGCCGGCACCAGCGCCCGCGACGAGGACTTGAGCGAGCCGGCGCGGTTTCCAGTGCACCGCACCGGGCGCGGCGGGCAATTCACCTATCATGGGCCGGGTCAGCGGGTAGCCTATGTCATGCTTAACCTCGCGCGGCGCGGCGGTGATCTGCATGCCTATGTCCAGGGGCTGGAGAGCTGGCTGATCGCAGCGTTGGCTGAGTTCGACGTGCGGGGCGAATTGCGCCCGGGCCGCATTGGCGTCTGGGTGGCGCGGTCAGGTGGGCGCGAGGACAAGATCGCGGCCATCGGCATGCGCGTCCGACGCGGCATCAGCTATCACGGCGTCAGCTTGAATGTAGCGCCGGACCTCACGCATTTTTCCGGCATCGTGCCGTGTGGCATCCGCGAGCATGGGGTGACGAGTTTGGCGGATTTGGGCGTGTCGGCGGGGATGGCCGAGGTGGACGCGGCGCTGCGGCGGCGGTTCGAGGCGGCGGTGCTGGGCGGGTTGCGGTGATCAGGCGACTACTCTGGTTTGCGTGATTTCGCGTTTGCCTATTTCCCGGATCGCATCGGCTTCGAAG
>JANLQJ010000019.1:0-26204 GCA_031367715.1 Hyphomicrobiaceae bacterium
GGGTGTTGGGGTGGCTCACCCCGACCCTGCGCGGCAAGCTTAGGGGGGTACACACCAAATTTTCGCCCCTCCGGGGGTTTGGGCTCTTTGGGGTTCTCCCCCCACTTCTGCGGCCACCGCTGATGCAGATGAGGTGCAAACCGCCCTAGCGCGGGGCGAGGGTAGTTCACCCGGGAAGGTCCTCCATGGCTTCGCTCCTGACCGCCCGTGACCTCGTCAAGAGCTATGGCGACGGCTCTGGCATGTTGACCATCATCGACAAGTTGACGCTCGACATCGCACCGGGTGAATTCGTGTCGCTGGTTGGCCCGTCCGGCTGTGGCAAGACGACGTTGCTGATGTGCCTGGCAGGGTTGCTCGACTTTGATACGGGAACGCTCGAGTTCAAAGGCACGAACGTAAAGGGCACGCCCAGAGGTCTCAGTGTTGTGTTCCAGGACTACAGCCGCTCCCTGCTACCGTGGAAAGACAATCTTGGAAATGTGTTGTTCGGCATGCGGCAGATCGCCGATAGCACTACCGCCAAGACCCAGCGCGCGCGCGAACTGCTCGATGCGGTAGGGCTTAGCGGCTTTGAGAAGCACTATCCCTGGCAGGTATCGGGCGGCATGCAGCAGCGGGTAGCGATTGCGCGGGCGCTCGCTGCGCGGAGCGAATTGCTGTTGCTGGACGAGCCGCTCGCCGCCGTCGACGCGCAAACCCGCACGGATATGCAGGATCTGGTGCTGCAGTTGGCCGAGCGGTACCGTCAGACCTGCGTGCTCGTAACCCATGATGTCGAGGAGGCGGTCTACATGGCCGGCCGGGTGTTGGTGCTGGGACCACGGCCGACCAAGGTCGTTGAAGAGGTCGCTGTCGACCTGCCCCGCCCGCGCGATCAACTCACAACCCGCGAGGCGCCTGGCTTTCTGGCGGCGCGGCACAAGGTGTTCTCGCTGATCCGCGCCATGCGGCAAGCCCAGAAAGCGATGTAGGCGGCACCATGCTGGCACGAATGCTGTTGCGCTTTCGAGCCATCATCTCGCTGCTGCTGGTGGCCGGTATCTGGCAACTGGTGTGGGCGTTGGCAGTCGTGCCTGAGAAGTACTTTCCATCGATCGGCACCGTTGTTGCAGCCGGCTGGTCGATGCTGGCGAGTGGCGAATTGCTGCTCGGGGACGCCGTCACCTTCTCGCGGGCGCTGATCGGGCTCGCTGGCGCCGCCATTATCGGCGTGATCCTGGCCGTCATCAGCGATCTTTCGCCGTTCTTCCGCAAGGGCTTCCGGCCGATCTCCGATCTCGCGCAACCGATCCCTCCTGCCGCGCTGGTGCCAATGGCGGTCTTTGCACTCGGGCTCGGCTGGAAACTCTATGCCTTCGTCATCATTCTTGTCACCGTCTGGCCGACCTATCTCAATGGGCTGGCAGCGCTGCAATCGGTTAGCGAGGTGCAGTTGCGTACCGGCCAGATGCTGGGCTTCGGCCGTTGGCAGCAGCTCTGGCATATCAAGCTGCCGGCCGCGATGCCGGAGATCTTCGCCGGCGTGCGCTATGCCGCCACCATCAGCCTGATCGCGGTAATCGTTTCGGAGATGTTGGCCGGGCGCGACGGCGTCGGCTTCATGATCTTCAAGAAGGCATTCGCACTGCGGACGCCGGAAGTCTTTGCGCTGATGTTCGTTATCGCACTCAATGGTGTGGTCTTGAATGGTCTGGTCGGCGGGCTGCGCTGGCTGGTCAGCGGCTGGCACATGCGCATGATGGAGCGCGCGCCATGAACGCGTCCAGCCGCTGGCACCAATCGGCCAGCATTGTGTTGCCCCTGGCCCTGCTGGTGCTCTGGCAGATCGCGGCAACGCTTTATGCGACACCGCTGTTTCCCGGTCCACTCGCCGTTGGCCGCGCCATCATCGCCAATGGGCCCGAGATTATCGGCGAGCTTGGCCATACGCTGCTGCGCGCTTGCCTCGGCTTTGCGCTGGCCGCCGCCACGATGATCCCGCTCGGCATCTTTCTAGGCCGCGTGCAACTGCTCGGCCAGGTCCTCGAACCGCTGATGTCGATGATCGCCACCCTGCCGCCGCCCGCCGTGCTGCCGTTAGTGATGCTGTTTTCCGGCACCGGCGACTGGGCCAAGATCGTGCTCATTGGCTATGCCGCGGGCGTTCCGCTGTTGATGAACACTTATGAAGCGGCCAACGGCATCCATCCCATGCTGACGCTGCTGGCGCGCTCGCTCCACCTGACGCGGCTGGAAACCATGCGGCACATCGATCTGCCCGCGTCGCTGCCGATGATCGCGACCGGCGCGCGGCTGGCCATCGCCGCATCACTGCTGGTCAGTGTCACCTCGGAAATGCTGCTCGCGACCAACGGCATCGGCGTCTATCTGCAGAAAAGCCAGGAATATTTCCGCATCGATGCGGGACTGGCCGGGATAGCATTCATCTCGCTGGTGGGGCTGATCGTCAATGCAGCTGTGCAGCGCCTGGAACGGCGCTGGTTGTTCTGGCATTACCGGCAGGCGGCAACACAAGGGCGATAACCGGCCATGAGCAAGACGCGCAACATCCTCTTCATCATGTGCGATCAGCTGCGGTTCGATTATCTGAGCTGCGCGGGACACCCCCATCTGCACACGCCGCACATTGATGCCCTGGCAACCAAGGGCGTCCGCTTCACCAATACCTATGTACAATCAACCATCTGCGGACCCTCGCGCATGTCGACCTATACCGGCCGCTACATGCGCACGCACGGCTCCACTTTCAATGGCGTGCCGTTGCGCGTCGGCGAACCGACACTCGGCGATCACCTGAAGGAAATCGGCGTGCGCAATGTGCTGGTCGGCAAAACACATATGGCGGCCGACCGCGAGGGCATGGCGCGCCTCGGCATCGACCCCGGCTCGATCATTGGGGTACATACGGCGCAATGCGGCTTTGAACCCTATGAGCGCGACGACGGCCTGCATCCCGACGGCCGCTATGATCCGAACCCGGCGTATGATGTTTATTTGCGGAGCCACGGGTTTGAAGCCGAAAATCCCTGGGAACATTGGGCCAATTGCGCTCAGGGACGCGACGGCGAACTGCTGAACGGTTGGCTGCTGGCCCATGCCGACAAGCCCGCGCGCGTGCCCGACGAGCACTCCGAAACGCCCTATATGGTGCGCCGCGCCATCGACTTCATGACCGAGGCCGAAAGTGATCCCAGGCCGTGGTGCCTGCATCTGTCGCTGATCAAGCCGCACTGGCCCTATATCGTGCCGGCGCCCTATCACAACATGTTCGGTCCGGATGATCTGATGGCGCCCGTCCGCTCCGAGGCCGAGCGGCGGGACGCGCATCCGATCTATCGCGCCTTCATGCAGGAGCGCTATTCGCTCGCCTTCTCGCGCGACGAGGTGCGCGAACGGGTGATCCCGGCCTATATGGGGCTGATCAGCCAAGTCGACGATCAGATAGGGGTGTTGTTGCGCTGGCTCGATGAGCACGGCCTCGGCGAGACGACGATGATCGTGTTTAGCTCCGACCATGGGGACTATCTCGGCGACCATTGGCTTGGCGAGAAATACCTGTTCCACGATGCCTCGGCCAAGGTCCCGCTGATCATTTGCGATCCCGACCCGTCCGCCGATACCACGCGCGGCAAGACCTGCGACGCCCTCACCGAGATGATCGATCTCGCCCCGACCTTCCTCGATGCCTTCGGCGGCGCGCCAAAGCCGCACATTCTCGAAGGCCGCTCGCTCATGCCCCTGCTTCACGGTTCCCAGCCAAGCAGCTGGCGCGGTCACGTCTTTTCCGAATACGACTACGCTTTCGATTTCGCCCGTCTGCGCTTGCGCACCAGCGTGCGCGACAGCCGCATGATCATGGCTTTCGACGGACGCTGGAAGCTGATCCATGCGGAAGGTTTCCCGCCCATGCTGTTCGATCTCGCCAGCGACCCACAAGAACTGCAGGATCTTGGTCGCCGCGGTCTGCATCAGGCCGAAATCGAGCGACTCGTCGCCGCGATCGCCAAATGGGCACGCCTGCCAGCATCGCGCATCACCATGTCAGACGCGGCCGTGACGTCGGACGACGAGAAATTTACCCACTACGATCCCAATCTCGATCCCGGCATCCTGATCGGCTATTGGGACGAGGCCGAGCTTGAAGCCGAACGGGCGAAACGGGCGGCTTTTGCTTTGCTGTGATGGCACGCGCCTGTCAGCCGCCATGATTGATGATGAGCAAGATCGGCATCAAGAAACCGCCCGAGGCCGATAATCAGTCGCAATAGCGAAAACGGTAAGGAGACCTGTCATGTCCTCCGTTGATGGATATGTCGTCCCGGTGAAAGCGGCAAACCGCGAGGCCTACCAGGCCATGGCCATCAATGCGGCCGCCCTTTGGAAGGAGCACGGCGCGCTGACGGTGGTCGAATGCTGGGGCGAAGATGTGCCTGAGGGCAAGCTCACGTCCTTCCCGATGGCCGTGAAGCTCGAAAAGGACGAGACCGTCGTTTTCTCCTGGGTGGTCTGGCCGTCGCGCGCCGCGCGCGACGGGGGCAACAAGACGGCGATGACCGACCCGCGCACGCAGTTGAAGCCGGATGAAATTCCGTTCGACGGCAAGCGGATCATTTTTGGCGGCTTCGAGGTGATAGTTGAGGGGTGAGGGGCGGCAATTTCGACCGCCATCGAATGATCAGAACACGCGACTGTCGTAGGCCCAGTGCAACAGCGCCTGCCGCTGCCGGGGCCGGCACATGAAATTGCCAGGGTCGCAGTTCATCTGTACCTGGCGAATATGCCGGCGCATCGCCTTCCAGCGCTTGATCTGGCGGATGTCCTCATCGGCCACGCGTCGGCCCATGACGTAACGGCAATACCACTGGAACCAACCGCGTGGATCGTCGGCATGGATCCACCCCTTGGCGCGCCAGACAGACAGCGGCTGGCTGGCGCCAACGCCAAAATAGTTCAACCCCGCATCCGGCTTGCCTCGGGCGAGCTTGGCCCCTGCAAACCACGCCTTGGGAAACTCCTCGCCGCAATCCGTCATGTATTTGCCGCCGAAGACTCCCAGAGAGAGCAGCTCTTGAGGCGTCAGCTCCGGACGGAACTCGGGCGCGAAGTCTAGTCCCATGGGAGCCACAAGCTCGTAGCAATAGTTGCGCTGCATGCGGTCGTTCACGAGAACAGAGCGGTGGGACATGGACGAAATGGCCTGGTGACGGGGCGTGTCCGAAGTCGATAGCAGGATCGACGCACAAAGACATCACCGCGAATTGCCCGAGCGATTCAAGCTAGAAGAAGCAGTTGGCGTGCGGCGGCGGAGTCGAGAATGGTTCAATTTCAGGCCCTCCGCGCTGCGCGGCGATGGCGTGCTGCCCGAACTGCTCGGCATGTCGAAGATCGCCGGCGAAGACCCGGTTCGCCGGGCGCTGCCGCAATCCCTGAACCCCAGGGGACAACTTGGCTGCAACGACGTTTCGATCGGTGCACGTATCCACTCCTCACCGAACCCTACATCATCGACGTCGACACCACGGTCAAGCCATTGTACGGCGAGCAGGTAGGTGCCGTCGTCCGCTACGACCCACAGAAAAAGGGCCGGCCGTGCCACGTCCATCACAGCGATCTGCGGGCCGGGGTACGCCTGGTCATGAGGGCGGGACGGTGCCCGGCAACCAGCACGGGAGCAAACATGCCACGCCCCGATTGTCGGCTCTGAGCTAGCCTACTCCGCCGCCTGCCGCCGCACCCGCGCGGCGTCGGTGCGCGCCTCGATCACCGGGCGGAAGTGATTGATCAGCCCCTGGATCGGCCAGGCGGCTGCATCGCCCATCGCGCCGGCGGCGTGGCCCGGATTGCTAATTACATGAATTCTCGCGATTGAGGTTTTGCGTAGGGGCGCACCGCAGCGCGCCCGTCTGGCGTCACGGCAAGCTGCGCGGCGGGCGCGCCGCGGCGCACGCCTACGACGCAATCAACAGTTTCCACCAAATTCTGAAACGCTCTGGTACCCACTATCGCAAATCCGTGTACGTACGACGGCCCAAAACGCTTGCCGGGGGCGTCGCACGGTCTTGGCGATGGGCCACATCGCCGGCGGGTACTAGGCCGACAAGTGCTCCCACCAGCCCGCCTGATGGCTCCCGTGTGATGCAACCTGGAGATGCTACATCGCCCGCCGAGCGAGGCGGACCAGGGGCCACTGCTTTTTCGAGGTTGAACCGCCCAGGTTGCTGGCCGCCCTTACTCGCCGAAGTAGCCCGACTTGTCGGCTCCACCATGACACCCTAGGCAATTCGATGCCGACTTGATCTTGGTCGCTTTCAGATTGCCGACATTGACCTCACCATGGCCACGGACCCACCACTGCATCTCGGTAATGCGCACCGGCACGACGCTTGGCTTGATGCCGCGCAGCAGCCACTTATAGCGGCTCTGACCCGGCGCATCGGCAGCGTTGGCGAGCAGATAGCCCAGAACATCAGCCCGCGTCGGCTCATCGAGCTGGGCATTGTCGCCGAAATGATTGTCGAGGTTCGACATCATGGCTTCCCAGGAGCGTTGCGGCAACATTTGCGGGGAATAGACCATGTGGCAGGCGCCGCACTCCTTCAGCGTCGGCGCGTGGTCGATTTTGGGCACGTTCATCCCGCCGGCGCTTGCCGCGCCCACTCCCATGCACGCCGTGACGAGGCTTGCCGCGATTTTCATGCCCTGCAACCGGTTCATATCGTTCCCCTGCCATAACCGGCCACCTAGTGGCACTGGGCGTTATCCAGAGGGGACATGTTGCGGTGGGCTGGTTACCCGGCAAGTTACAAATCGGACAACAGTCGAGCGGCCCGATGGACATCGCTGGGTTGCCCCGACACCTCCCAGCACATGCAAAGCTCGCGCTTGACTTCCCCGATCCCCGTCCGTACATCGTCAGCCATGCGCGGGCGTAGCTCAGTTGGTTAGAGCGTCGGCCTGTCACGCCGAAGGTCGCGGGTTCGAGCCCCGTCGCTCGCGCCAGTTCTCCCAGTAACATTCTGTTTTGGCCCTGACCGGCGTCTCCGGTTACGGGCTTGACAGGCGTGGGCTCTATCTCTTTCAACTGTGGCGAGCCGCCGCAGTCCTGAGAGGAGCCCCGAATGATGTCCCAAGTGCCCAAATTCGACACCCTTGCCGTACACGCAGGCGCCCGCCCCGATCCCGCCACGGGCGCGCGGGCAACGCCGATTTATCAAACCACGTCGTACGTCTTCAACGACGTCGACCATGCGGCGGCCCTGTTCAATCTCGAAGTGTTCGGAAATATCTACACCCGTATCGGCAACCCGACTCAGGGCGTGCTGGAGGAGCGGGTGGCGGCGCTGGAAGGTGGCACCGCCGCGCTCGCCGTTGCCTCGGGGCACGCGGCACAACTACTGGTGTTCCATACGTTGATGGAGACCGGCGACGAGATTGTCGCGGCCAAGCAGCTCTATGGCGGCTCAGTCAATCAGTTGGGCCAATCCTTCAAGAAATTCGGCTGGGCCGTGAAATGGGCCGATTGCGACAACCCCGAGAGCTTTGCCGCCGCCATCGGGCCCAAGACCAGGGCCATCTTCTGCGAATCGATCGCTAATCCGGGCGGCGTGATCGTCGACCTGCCGGCCATCGCCGCCATCGCCAAGAAGGCCGGCGTTCCACTCGTCGTCGATAACACGCTGGCCACGCCCTACCTCTGCCGGCCCAAGGAGCACGGCGCCGACATCGTCATCCATTCGCTAACCAAGTTCATGGGTGGGCATGGCAATTCGATCGGCGGCATCATCGTTGATTGCGGCACGTTCGATTGGATGAAGACCGACAAGTACCCATCGTTGAGCGCCCCCAATCCGAGCTATCACGGTATGAAAATGGGCGAAACCTTCGGCAATTTCGCCTTTGCCATCGCTTGCCGCGTACTCGGCCTGCGCGACCTCGGACCGGCCATCTCGCCGATGAATGCGTTCCTAATCCTGCAAGGCATCGAGACCTTGCACCTGCGCATGGCGCGCCATTGCGAGAATGCCCAAGCGGTCGCCGAGTGGCTCAGCACGCACCCAAAGGTCGCCTGGGTGCAGTATGCGGGTCTGGGCGGCAACAAGTACAACGCGCTGGCCAAGAAGCTGTGCCCCAAGGGCGCGGGCGCTGTGTTCACTTTTGGCGTCAAAGGCGGCTATGAGGCCGGCATCAAGCTGGTGTCGGCGGTCAAATTGCACAGCCATGTCGCCAATATCGGCGATGTTCGGTCCTTGATCATCCATCCGGCATCGACGACCCATCGGCAGTTGTCCGATGTCGACCGCGTGACTGCCGGCGCGGGGCCTGACGTGGTGCGATTGTCCGTTGGCATCGAAGACAAGGTCGACATCATCGCCGACCTGGAGCAGGCGCTGGCTGCGGTTTAGCAGCGAAGTCGACAGCACGGGGGCGGCTTGCGGCCGCCCTCGCCCAGCAGCCTGAATCAAACACGCCGCCCGAACCCCGCCTCCGCCCCTGGCGGCGTCACCGCCGCCGCCGCCGCTCCAACACGCGCCTCAGCGAGGCGTCGTGGCTGGCGTAAGGCTCCTGCAGCTCCACGCTCCAGTATTTCAGCTGCGACAGCGGGATGACCGCACCAGTGGTGGCGCAGCGCACATAGTCGCCTTGCGTCAGGACATTGAATTCACCGTCCTTGTACTGCAGGCGGGCTTCGCTGCGGAAACCGAGGATTCTCTCGAATTTGTTCAAGCCTGAGGTCTTTCGTATCGCGCGGGGTGGCTAGGATCAGATTGCGCAAATTGGCATAGTCGCGGGGCAGATGCCAAGTGACACGGCGGCATCACTTAGAACAATGACCCCTGCTGCGAGCCGCCGGACGGCGTCGACCTTGCGGCAGGTTTGCGGGCGGGTAGCGCTTGCGGTGGTGTCCCGCGCTCGGGCGCCGGTCCGGTTTCGACGCGGGCAGCAAAGTGCCCGTCGGCCAGTTCAACGTCCAGCGCTTGTCCCACCGCCACTTGGGCCAGCGAGCGCAGCATCCCGCCGCCGCCAGCGCGCACGATGGCAAAGCCGCGATCGAGCACGCTACGATGGCTGAGCGAATTGAGCAGTTGCGCAAGCCCCGCCAGCGCACCGCGCCGGCGCACCAATTGGCCTGTCGCGGCCAACTGCAGCCGCGCGGAAACCTCATCTAAGCGCGTCCCGGCTCGTGCGTATTGTTGCTGGATGGCCTGCGGACGCAACCCGGCAGCACCGCGCTCCAAGCGCGCCCGCGCCGCCTCGATGCGGCGCCGTGCCGCCCGCTCGGCGAGCCCGGCAAGGTTGGCCAGCCGGTCGTTCGAGCGCTGCAGGCGCGTGCGCACCAGATTGGGCGACAAGCGCGAACCGACGCGCGCAAATCGATTGGCGTGCACATGCGAATTGGTGCGCAGCGCGCGCGACAGGCGTCCCGCCGCCCCGTCAAACCGCTGCCGCGGCATGGCGACCAGTTCGGCGGCACGTGGCAGTCCGGCGGACACCGACTTCAGCCGGGTGCGCTCGGAAACCAGCGTGCGCGAGACGGCGGCGCGCAAGCGCAAATCGAACTCGGCCAGTTGCTGCAGCAGCTCGGAACGCTTGGGCACGGCCCATTCGGCGGCCTTGGTCGGTGTCGGGGCGCGAGCATCGGCGGCAAGATCGATCAGCGTCCAGTCGGTCTCGTGGCCGACGGCGGAAATCAACGGAATGGTGCTTTCCGCGGCAGCGCGGACAACGATTTCCTCGTTGAAACTCCACAGGTCTTCCAGGCTGCCACCGCCACGCGCCACGATCAGCACGTCGGGACGCGGCACCGGACCGTCCGTGGGCAACGCATTGAAGCCGCGGATCGCCGCCGTCACCTCGGCGGCCGAGGTCTCGCCCTGCACGCGTACCGGCCAGACAATCACCCGCACTGGGAACCGCTCGGTAAAGCCGTGCAGCATGTCACGGATGACGGCGCCGGTTGGCGAGGTGATGATGCCGACCACGCGCGGCAGGAACGGCAGCGCGCGTTTGCGTTCAGCAGCGAACAAGCCTTCAGCCGTCAGCGCTTTCTTGCGCTCTTCCAGCAACGCCATCAGCGCGCCGACCCCGGCCGGTTCAAGACTCTCGATCACGATCTGGTATTTGGACGACCCTGGATAGGTCGTGATCTTGCCGGTCGCGATCACTTCCAGCCCCTCGGTGGGCTTGAAGCGCAGGGCCGAGAACACGCCGCGCCAGACCACGGCATCGATCTTGGCGTTCTCGTCCTTCAGCGAAAAATAGCAGTGGCCAGACGAATGCGGGCCGCGATAGCCCGAGATCTCGCCGCGCAGCCGCACATGGCCAAAGCCGGACTCCAGCGCCCGCTTGACCGCCTGTGCCAGCTCCGAAACGCTGAATTCGGCAACATTCGCCTTCACTTGCGCGCCTCGATCTGGCCGCGCAGCTTTTCCTCTTCGTACTGGATGAACCAGCCGATCATCTGCCGCCATAGGGCCTCGCACAAATCGGGCGGCACGCCCTTTTCGTTGGCGATGCCGCGCACCTTGTCGATCACCTGCTGATTGCGCCACGGCACATTGGCCTCGGCATTGTCCTTCAGCTTCAGCTGCCAGGCGCGCTCGACATAGCCCATGCGCTCGGCAATCTGCTCGACCAGCGCGCGGTCGACACGATCGATCTCGGCGCGCACCTCGGTGAGGTCGCGGCAGTCGCCGGGCACGCGGTTGCGATCAGATCCTGTCATGGCTCCCCCGACTATTGCGCCGCCGCAGCTGCAGCCCCGGCGGCAGCCGACATCAATTGGTCGTTCATCTTGCTCTCGGACACACAGCGATCAGCGTCCCTGGTCGCGGCGCTGACGCTCGAAAGGAGCGCACCGACCACCGGATTCTGCGCCACCAATTCGGGCACTTTGGAGGAGCCGTCGCTCGGCAGCGCCTTATCCGGGGCGGTCAATTTGCATTTGGTGATGAGCAGCGGGCCGCCATCGACAATCGTCATCAGGCTCGAATGCAGCGTCGCCGCCAGTTCGGGCCGCAGCCGCGTCGCTTCGGCCAGCGCGGCGGTGCCCGATGCCTCGACCGAAGCCTTGGCCCTGCGGTTGGAAAGGCCAGTCGTGAAGCCCTTGACCTGCTCGGCCGTCACGGTCAACTGGCCGGCGTCCAGCACCTCGCCGTTCGCCAAGGCGAAGGAGGCGAGCGCCCGACTCCACTTTTCCGGCTTCCAGGGCACCATGTCGTTGCCTGCCACCGCGCCGACCGAGACGACATTGTTGCCATTGCGGCAGGCCACATCGACAATGTGATAGGTACCGGGCGTCAGGTCGGCCACCACAGCCGCCGCGCCGCCGCCGAACTGGCTGTTGATGCTGAGCACCTGGGCGGTCTTGTAGCCGTCGCCGTCGGCCCGAGCCAGCACGATGCGGCTCTCGGCGCAGGTAAGTCCGGCGACCGAGGCCGACAACAGCACCGAGGCCTTGCCATCGCCACCCTCGGCGCCACTGTCCGAGGCCAGAAACGGGACCGACGGCAGCGTAAAGTTGGATTTCGGCGAGTAACCCGAACAAGCTGCGAGAGTGGCGGTCAGGACAAAGAATGTGAACATGAAGGTTCGGTCAAGCCTTTGGCGCGACCCAACCTGGCTTGTCCGGGCTGTCGCAAGTTGGGTCGCGCTGGAGCGCTTGACCCAACCTACGGCTCCATCTCTTGGGCTGGTTCGCAAGGTCATGCCTGCTTGCGCGGCTTGGCCGGCGCCACCGCTTCCCACCACCGCTCCTTGACCGTAAACCGCCCCGCCGCCAGCTCGATCACCTCGGCGGCGCGGAACAATGTCTCCTCATCGAACGGCTTGCCGATCAGTTGCAGCCCCAGCGGCAGGCCATCGGGCGCCAAGCCTGCCGGCACCGCAATGCCAGGCAATCCCGCCATGTTCACTGTCACCGTGAAAATGTCGTTCAGATACATCTGGATCGGATCGGCATTCATCGCATTGAGCGCGAACGCCGCGTTCGGCGTCGCAGGCGTCAGCAGGACATCGACTTTTCTATACGCCGCATCGAAATCCTGCTTGATCAGCGTGCGCACCTTCTGCGCTTGCAGGTAATAGGCATCGTAATAGCCTGCCGACAGCACATAGGTGCCGATGATGATGCGCCGCTTGACCTCTTTGCCAAAGCCCTCGGCGCGGCTCTTTTCATAGGTCTCGGTCAGGTCCTTGCCCGTCACGCGCAGGCCATAACGCATACCGTCATAGCGCGCGAGATTGGACGACGCCTCGGCAGGAGCGACAATGTAATAAGCCGGCAATGCGTGCTTGGTGTGTGGCAGGCTGACCTCGTGGATGGTGGCGCCAGCCGCCTTCAGCCAGTCGATGCCCTGTTGCCAGAGTTTCTCGATCTCGGCCGGCATGCCATCAATACGGTATTCTTTCGGCACGCCGACCTTGAGACCCTTGACGCCCTTGCCCAGCGCTGCCTCGTAATCGGGCACCGGCGCATCGACCGAAGTGGAGTCTTTGGGATCGTAGCTGGCCATGGCGCGCAGCAGGATGGCCGCATCGCGCACAGTCTTGGCGATCGGCCCGGCCTGATCGAGCGACGACGCAAAGGCGATAACACCCCAGCGCGAGCAGCGGCCATAAGTCGGCTTGATGCCGACCGTTCCGGTCAGCGCGGCCGGCTGGCGGATCGAGCCGCCGGTATCGGTGGCAGTGGCCCCTAGGCACAGCGATGCGGCCACCGACGCTGCCGAGCCGCCAGAAGAACCACCCGGCACCAGATCAGTGTTCTTGCCCTTGGCGCGCCACGGATTCACAACCGGCCCGTAATAGCTGGTCTCGTTCGATGAGCCCATGGCGAACTCGTCCATGTTCAGCTTGCCGAGCATCACCGCGCCCGCGTCCCACAGGTTCTGCGTGACGGTGGATTCATAGGTTGGCTTAAAACCGTCCAACACATGGCTGCAGGCCTGGGTGTGCACGCCCTTGGTGGCGAACAGGTCCTTGATGCCGAGCGGGATGCCTTCGAGCGCGCGCGCTTTGCCTTTGGCGAGATTGTTGTCAGCGATCCGGGCCATGGCGCGCGCCTGCTCGCCGGTGACTGCCACATAAGCGTTGAGCGCGGGATTGGCGCGCTCGATGGCGGCCAGGAATGCGTCGGTCAACTCAAGGGCGGTGATGTCCTTGGCGACCAATTGGTGGCGGGCTTCGGCGACGGTCAGAGATGTGAGATCGGACAATGGGTCCTCTTGGATCGTTGCGGAGCCGGAACCGGTCCTTGATTTTGGGACGTTCCCTAGCACGGCGACTTTGCAATGGCCAAGCAGCGTGGCGGGCGATGTACCGGCGATGCTGGCGCAGGGGCGGCGCGCGGCGGCCCGCTAACCGCTTGCCTTGCCGCACCAGGGCGGCAGTAAGCCGCCCCCGCGCTATCGCCGCAATGCCCACCGCACACGCCGGTCACGGCAAGCTGATCAGGAGTTACTGGCCGACGCGGGCGCTGGAGCGTACTCCTGGCACATGGCATTTTGCCCGAAAGGATCCTCGATATGCGCATTCTCAAATCCCTGTTCCTGGTCCTTGTTGCCGTCTGCTGGTTTGGCGGCGCTGCCGCTGCCGACCAGATCTCCAACTACGTCAAGGATGGCATCGCCATCGGCGGGGCCGATCCGGTGGCCTATTTTACCATGAACAAATCTGTCATCGGCACGGCAGACTACATGGCGGACTGGAACGGCGTCACCTGGCGCTTTGCCTCGGCCGAGAACCGCGATGCCTTCAAGGCCAATCCCACCAAATACGCCCCGCAGTTTGGAGGCTACTGCGCCACTGGCGCAGCCTTCGGCAAGAAAGTGCCGGTCGATCCAACGCAGTTCAAGGTGGTCGATGGCAAGCTCTATCTCAACAACTCGGCCGGGGCCGCGAAAGTGTTCAACAGCGACGTGCCCGGCATGATAGCCAAAGCCAACAAGATCTGGACCACCATCGAGACGGTATCGCCAGACAAACTGTAGCAAGCCGCAGACTCTCGAACAGAGCTGATCCTGAGCCCGCGTCATGGCCTTCTCCTTGGCCATGACGTTTTTGCCGTGCGCTACTCCACCACCTTCGGCACCACGAAGAAGTGGTCCTCGGTCATCGGCGCGTTCTTGACAATGTCGTCGACTATATCGCCGTCAGTGACCTTGTCCTCGCGCTGACGCAGGCCCATGGCAACGACGCGCGTCATCGGCTCGACGCCCTTGGTATCGACCTCACCCAGTTGCTCGACCCATTTCAGGATGGTGTTCAGCTCACCCTTCAGGCTGACGGCTTCGGAGTCAGTTACCTGCAGCCGGGCGAGCCGGGCGATACGGCGAACGGTGGCCTCGTCTACCTCTGGCATGGGGCATCCTCCGCGGCGGGTCTCTCAGTGTCAGATGCTTATTGCGCGAACACCGGCTGGAATCAAACAAAGGCGTCCTTGGGGTGCAAAACGTGCCTTGTGTCGTCTCTGGCTGATGGCGTCCGCCCCGTCACCAAGATTCGGCGATAGCTCGCAGCGCATCCGCGATGACAATCGTCGCGGCGCTCTTTCCCTCCGGTACCGCTCCCTGCTACAACCGCGCCCATGCTGACCCTGATCGATAATCAGCATCGGAGTTTTTCGACGTCCGTATTTGACCGCGTTCCCGTGAAATATGAATGATTACAAAGCGGCGTTGTCTGGGCCCGTCCAAGTCGATGTGTTGCAGTCTCAGGAAAAAGCGGGTACCGAAGTGGGTATCGATCTCCGGATACCCGCAAAATGCCCCTGACCGATGCACAGGTCCGAAACGCCAAGACCAATGGCAAAGCGATCAAGCTGACCGATGGCGGCGGGCTGTTTCTCGAAGTCAGATCCACCGGCTCGAAGCTCTGGCGCTATCGCTACAGGATCTTAATCGGCGCGACGATTCGAGCCTCGACAAGGACCAATCCGATGGCATCACAAACCACGTAAACGCTGCAACTTGCAGAGCCAGCACCGACGTGAAAGCGGTTTGATAGGCCGCCACGATATCGACCACGGGGGAACGCAGAGGGAACGCCGACGCCCAGGACTGGAAGCAGTATAACTCGAACAACCAACCACTCTCGATCAAGGCCGAGGTTAAATTGCTGCCACTTCGAATTTGACCCCGGCGGATGATCTGGCGAGTTTCCAGCAAACCCGTTAGCATGCCGCTGTCATCGCTTTTGGGATGACCAAAAAATTTGAAGCTGTGCCAGGAACCTCGGGAAAGGAATCGTCGCATGCCCTTTAGCAACTGTCTGACACGCCGCGATGCCATGAAACTTGCTCTGGCTGCTGGCGCGTCAGCTACCGCGTTCGGCGGTGCAAGCTCCGCTCTCGCCGCCGGCACCGTCAACTTCGCCGACATCGGCGTCGGCGATCCGGGCGGCGACTGGTCGCGCTACACCAAGGCCAGCGGCTACAACGTCAACCTGGTCTCGATCGGCAATGCGCCATCGGCCATTCTCAACGTGTTGCTGGCCGGTGGCGGCACCGGCACCTACGACATCATCAACATTGTCGGCGGCATGCAGAAGCCGCTGGTCGACAACAACCTGATCGAGGAACTCGACACTTCGAAGATGCCGAACTGGGCCAAGAACAAGAACATAGGCGAGTTCCTTGGCAAGGGATCGCCCGGCTTCAACTTCATCGGCTATAACGACAAGATCTACGGCTGCCCGACTGTGCTGCAGGGCGACTCGTTCGCCTATCTGCCGGAAAAGACCGGACCGCTCGACAGCTACGCCGCGCTCTTCGACCCGAAATTCAAGGGTTATGTGGCCCTCGAAGACAACTACACGACCGCCGCCGCCAAGACCGCGCTGTACCTCAAGGCCGCCGGCAAGGCCGACATCAAGAACCCCGACGACATGACGGCGGACGAGTTCAAGAAGGTCATCGACTTCCTGATCGAGCAGAAGAAGGCGGGCCAGTTCCGCGTCATCTGGTCGAGCTTCCAACAGGCGGTGGATCTCATCGTCAACAAGGAAGTGTACGTTATTGATTGCTGGGAACCGATGGTGTTCGTGGCCAAGTCCAAGGGCGTCGACGCGGTCTATGCCGATCCCAAGGAAGGCTACCTGCTGTGGGCGATGGCGGCCTATATCGTCAAGAACCCGAAGCGCACGCCGGAACAGACCGCGGCGGCCTACCAGCTGCTCGATTTCATGCTCGGTGGCTGGTACGGCGCCAAGATCACCAGCTCGCGCGGCTACATGACCAACACGGATGCTCCGGATTACGCCAAGGCGCATGCGGACGAGTTCAAGGGCGACGAGGCGGCCAAGGTCAGCAGCATCACCGAGAACGTGCGCAAGAAATTCGCCAAGGGCGGTACCTGGCAGAACCGGTGGCCCACGGTGGTCGACGTCTACGAAGCCGAATGGTCGCGCTTCAAGTCGGCCTGATGCGCGATAACGCCGGCAGCAGCGGTTGGCGGCTGAATGCACTGGCACGGCGGGCGTTCCTGCTGTTGCCGGTGGCGTTCATGGTCGTTTTTCTGCTGCTGCCGCTCGTCATCATGGTGGTCGTGAGTTTCTGGAAGCGGGCCATGCTCAAGATGGTGCCCGCTTTCATTTTCACGAATTACACGGATTTTTTGTCCGGCACGCGACTGACGGTGCTTGGCCGCAGCTTTGCGGTCGCCACCGAGGCAACCGTCATCGGCCTGCTGATCGCCTATCCGATTGCTTTTTATCTGGCCCGCCATGCCAAACCCGCGACGACGCGGCTGGTGCTGTTGCTGTTTACGGTGCCGTTCCTGGTCAACTACATCATCCGGGCCTTCGCCTGGACCTACCTGCTCGGACGCACTGGGCCGATCAACTCAGGATTGACCGGCGCAGGGCTCATGTCCGGTCCGGTCGACTGGCTGCTCTACAGCGACTTCGCCGTGCTGGTCGGCATGATCTCGTCCTACATGCCGTTCATGATCTTCCCGCTCTGGATGTCGATTGCGGGCATCGACCGGCGCTTGTCGGAAGCCAGCTGGATGCTTGGCGCGCCGCCCTGGACCACGTTCTGGCGCGTGACGCTACCGCTCTCGATGCCCGGCGTATTCGCGGCGATCATCTTCTCGTTCGTCGGCTGTTTTGGCGAAAGCGCCGTGCCCGTCATTCTGGGTGGTGTCGGCTACCAGCTGATCGGCAACGAGATCACCAGCACGCTCGATGTGCTGAACTATCCGCTCGCCGCTGCCATGTCGTCAGTCGTGACGGCCGCGATGCTGGCGCTGCTGGCGATCTGGTACCTGGCCTTCGACCTGCGCTCGTTCCTTGGAAAGATTCTCGCCTGGAGGATGGCGTGATGCGAGACTCCCATCGGCAAACCTGGCTGATCTGGGCCGCCATCACGACTGTGCTGGTGTTGCTGTATTTGCCGTTGGTGCCGCCGCTGTTCTTCTCGCTGGCGCCCGATGGGCCAGCCGACGGAACCGCCACCCTGCGCTGGTATGTCGAGATGTGGCAGAACCCGCTGCTGACCGGTGCCGTTGTCACCAGCCTGGAAGACGCGCTGATCGTTGCGGTTGTCACGCCGCTGTTGGCGCTCGGTGCTGCCATGGCCATCCGGGAACTGAAGATCCCGCGGCTGATCCTTGTCCTGGTGCTGTTGCCGCTGTTCGTGCCCGGCGTCAGCATGGGGCTGGCAACGGCGTTTTTCTTCCGCCTGCTGGATGTTCCACCGTCGCTCCTGACCATCGCGATCGTGCAGATCGTCTGGGCACTGCCGTTCGCGACGCTGGTGGTGCTGACGGCTATGTCGACGTTCGATCCGATTTACATCGAGGCCGCCCACATGAGCGGCGCCAACCGCTGGCGCGCCTTTCGCGATATCGAACTGCCGCTGATCTGGCCAGGCGTCTCGGGGGCGGCGACCTTCTCGCTCATCCTGTCGTTCAACGAAACGATCCGCACGTCGCTGGTGCAAGGCCCGCTCAATACGGTGCAGACCTATATCTGGTCCACCTATAAGCAAATTGGCCTGTCGCCAACGCTTTACGCGCTGATGACGCTGCTGATCCTGCTGACGATGCTGCTGATCGCGTACACGGTGGTCAGTGGGCGTCGCGCGGCGCGCGCCTGATCAATCTTCCAGCGGAATGACGTGCTGCGGATCGATCCCGATTGGGACAGTGTCGCCCGGTTGAATACCGGTACGGCGGGTGACCATGGCCGTGATCTGCTGGCCGTCCGGAAGCCGCAAGGTGTAATCGAGCACCGTGCCGCGATAGGTCACGTCCTCGACCACACCGGAGAGTTGGCAAGCAGCTCCGTCGGCGGCGGGCCCGACAGCAACATCCTCGGCGCGAATGGCGATGTGGTCGTCCTTGCCGGAACGGTCCCCTAGCGGTACGTCCGTGATGGGAAATCCGGCGACCCGAAAGCTGGCTTTGCCATTTGCGCGCGAATGTTCGGTGGTCGCCAGAACGTTGCAGCCGCGAAAGAATCTCGCAACGAAGGTACTGCGTGGGCGCCGATACAGCGCTTCGGGCACATCGAATTGCGCGCACTGCCCTTTGTTGAACACCGCAATACGATCGCTCATTGTCAGCGCCTCTTCCTGGTCATGCGTGACGTAAAGGAACGTCGTTCCGGTCTCGGCATGGACGCGCTTCAGCTCGTTCTGCATGGCCCGGCGGATACGCTCGTCAAGCGCCGACAGCGGCTCATCGAGCAGCAGCATCTTGGGCTCCGGGGCCAGCGCCCTCGCCAACGCCACCCGCTGTTGCTCGCCGCCGCTGAGGAGCGTGGCGTTCTTGCCCTCCATGCCGGCGAGGCCGACCAGCTGCAACATCTCGGCGACGCGTTTGTCCCGCGCGGCCCCGTCAGTGCCTCGCACTCTCAGCCCGTAGCCGACATTCTCGGCCACCGTCATATGCGGAAAGATGGCGTACTGCTGGAACATCATGCCGAGATTGCGTCTCCACGGCGGCACGTCAACAACATCGCGGCCGTCGATCTCGATACGCCCTGTATCCGGGCGCTCCAGGCCCGCCACCATGCGCAGGATGGTCGATTTGCCCGAGCCGCTCGGTCCAAGAAACGTGAAAAACTCACCGCGATTGACTTCAAGCGAGAGGTTGTCCGCCGTGACTGTCGGCCCGAACCGTTTGGATACGGCGTCTAGCCGCAAGATGACGTCCGTCATGCCAGCGCCGCCGCTGCCGTGGTGATGGCGATCTCGGTGGCGCGCACCAGGGTCGCCAGCTCCATCGAAGCGACGTCCGCGCGCTGATGCAGTTCGAGCTTGCGCTCCTCTTCGACGGTTTCAAGGATCTCCACCACCTGCTCGGGCAGATAGGGCACGTGGATAAAGCCGGTCAGCGGCGGCTTGCGCATAGTCTGGGCGTGGCTAAGCGTGGTATAGAGTGTGGCGTTGCACAGGAAGGTGCCGGCCGTGGCCGAGATGCGCGCGGGAATGCCGGCCTTCAGCAGCGCGTTACGAATTTCGCGGTTGGGAAGCGTGGCCAGCGACGCCGTGGTGCCGTTGCCGCTGACGGACGCATCTGTGACCACCTTGCCTTCGTTGTCAGCGATCTCGAAATCGGCGACGTTGATGCCGATGCGCTCAAGCCGGATGACACTCTCGCCAGGCCACAGCCCGAGGCTGATCATGATGTCAGGCTTCAACTCGTCCATCAGGCTGGTCAGGCCCTCATGGAGCTTTTCGTAGGAAACCGGCAATCGGCGGCCAACAATTTTGACGTCGCCCAAGGTCCGGCCATCGAGTGCCTGTGCCACTTCGCCGGCCGGATTACGTCCGCGTCCACCGTATCCCTCAAATCCAGTCACCAATGCGGTCACGGACATCGGCTATGCACCCCTTAGCTGACGTTTCTTTGGCTCTTGTATCCTACTGCACTCCCTGTTTCATGGTCTCGTCAAGCCATCTTGGGAATCGGGCATCATTCGTGACCATCTACGCAACGCCACGCTGCATTCCAGTCGGCGACATGGGGCTTCTGATCGAACTCGCCGACGAGATCAGCGTTTCGGTCAGCGACGACGTTTGCCGGCTTGATCGCCAGATCGAGTCATTGCAGCCAAAAGGCCTGCTGGAAACGGTGCCGACCTACCGGTCCTTGATGCTCTATTTCGATCCGCTGCTCACCGACACCGAGACGCTGGCAACTCTGGCGCGCGATCTGCTGTTGGCTCCGCCTGCCGATGAGAAGACGCGAACCAGATCCTGGACCGTTCCGGTCTGTTATGGCGGCGAGGCTGGACAGGATCTGGAAGACCTCGCGCGCGCCAAGGGGATGTCGCCCAGCGAAATCATCGCCCTGCATACCGGCGGGAGCTACCGCGTCTATATGATCGGCGGTTTTCCCGGATTCACATATCTGGGCGGTCTCGATTCGAAACTGCACACCTCTCGAAAGGCCGTTCCGATCCCCCGCATGCCGGAACGCAGCATTTCGATTGGTGGGGTGCAGGCCGCCATCGCCACCGTACCCGCACCAACCGGCTGGCACCTGCTCGGCCGCACTCCGTTCCGCGCCTACGATCCGTCCAAGGCCGAACCGTTCGTGTTGCGGGTCGGAGACCTGATCCGGTTCGACGCGATTTCGCCTGAGCGCTGGCAGCGGCTGGAAGCCAAGGCCGAAGCCGGGGAGATCGTTGCCGCGATGGAAATGTCATGAACGGTGCACTGTCGGTCTTGGCCGTTGGTCCGCTGGCAACCCTGCAAGATGCCGGGCGGGTCGGCTATCAGCGTTTTGGCCTCTCGCCCTGTGGTGCGCTTGACCAAGAGAGTTTTGCCATCGCCAATCTCTTGCTCGGACAACAGGAAAGCACACCGGCAGTCGAATTCACGCTCGTAGTCGGACGATTTCACGTCGTGGAAGGTTCACTCTCGCTCGCCTTTGCCGGCAACTTCGCGTTAGAGATCGACGGTCGTCCCGCGCCGTCCTGGAGCGCGTTCACGCTGGAACCGGGCCAGGAATTGAAGATCGGCGCGGCGAAGTCTGGCTCACGGGGCTACCTTGCCTGCTCGGGCGGGTTCGTGGCAGAGCGCTGGCTGGGCAGCGCTTCGACCGATCTGAAAGCGGGACGGGGCGGATACCAGGGCCGCTGCCTTCAGGTGGGCGACCGGCTGAGTGCCGCCATGGCTGGACAGCAACCAGCAACACCGCTCACGCTGCCCGAACAGCACCGCCTGACTTGGTCCAAGACAGTCCGCGTCGTGGTTGGCCCGCAGGATGACTACTTTGCTGAAGATGTGCGCAAGCTGTTCATCCGCGACTCCTACCGCGTTTCGGAAAAAATGGATCGTATGGGCATCCGGCTTTCGGGAGCGACACTGCCGGCCCACAAAGGCCACAATATCATTTCCGACGCCATCGCCCCGGGCAGCATCCAGGTGCCGCCTCAAGGCGAACCAATCGTGTTGCTGGCGGATCGTCAGACTACGGGCGGGTACCCCAAGATCGCAACGGTGATCTCGGCCGACATGCCATCCCTGGCGCAACTGCGGCCTGGCGATGAGGTAACCTTCGTCCCAGTCACCGTTGACCAAGCGCGCCTGGCCGCCACAGAACGGCGTCAGCGCAAATCTTTCTGGCCATCGCAACTGGTATTGTCCAATAGGACAGGTCCAATCGACACGAGCCGGCTGCTGGGGTCTAATCTGATCTCGGGTGTCGTCAGTGGATATGAGCCTTAGACCGCAGAGGTAGTTTTCATGCCAACGCACAAGAAGCCAAGCTTCAATGCCGACCTCGGCGAGGGTTGCGCCAACGATGAGGCGCTGCTGCAAACCGTAACGCACGCCAACGTCGCCTGCGGCGTGCATGCCGGTGATGCCATGACCATGCTCACGACCTGCCGGCTCGCCAAACGTTATGGAGTCGCGATTGGAGCGCATCCGTCGTATCCCGACCGGGAAGGATTTGGGCGCAAGTCGATGCAGCTCCCACCCGATGAGATCTCCGCCGTCGTCGCTCAGCAGATCGGCGCGCTGATCGGCATCGCACGCCTGGCCGATTGCGCCGTCACACACGTCAAACCACATGGCGCGCTCTACAACGATGCCAATGACAATCCCGAACTCGCCAGGGCAATCGTGCGCGCCATCGCAGCCGTCGATAGCAACTTGGTAGTGTTCGGCATGGCGGGCTCGCGCGTTGAGGAAGCGTGTCGCAAACTCAGCCTGCGATACATGAGCGAAGCCTTCCCCGACCGGGCGTACACATCCGGTGGCCGCCTCGCACCGCGCAGCTTGAATGGTGCCGTCCTGCACGATCCGGCCGAGATTGCCGTCCGCGCGCTGGCAATGGTGCGGGATGGCCGCGTCCTCTGCATTGATGGTGCCGAAGTTACCATCAGCGCGGAAACCTTGTGCATCCACGGCGACGAGCCTGGGGCTGCCGATGTGGCGCAAGCCGTCCGGGCGGCCTTTGAACAGCCTTAACTGCAAATGCGGATGTCTTGGCCTCCCCGCTGTTCTGAGTGGGTAACCTCGGATATCCAGCACAGCGTTGTGCCACGCGGGTCGATCGTCCTGGCGCTGGCATCGAGCACCGACCCGGCGATTGGGTCGCTAGCGTCAAGCCGCTCAAAGATGTCTCGTACGGTCGCTAGGGCTGCCCCACCGGCAGCGTGGTAGCGCCGGACGATGCCGCGCGATCCCAATTCCAGTTCGAAGGCGCCAACCTCAAAAGCGGTGCGTGAGGTCGGAACTTCGCCGATGGGCAAATAGGCGATTTTCACCCGCGGCTCCGGAAGCTCCCCGCACTAGTACCCGGAATCATAAGTCACTGAGACGGCGGCCTTTGACGCGGTGCTGGTGGACTTTTGAGTTGGTCCACACGAACGGCTCGGCGTCTTCATTGTAGGTTTCGTTGAAGGCATCGATGTGCGCCTTGACCTGCTCGACTGAAGTGAACGAGGCGCCGGTCAGCGATTGGCCCTGCAGGATCGAGAACCACCCCTCGACCTGATTGAGCCACGAGGCGCGCGTCGGCGTAAAGTGGAATGTCACGAGCGGGTGGCGCGCCAGCCATTCGTCGTTGTTCTTGTGCGTGTTCAGATTGTCGAGGATGACCTTCAGCTGGGTCTTTGGACAGCTCGCAACGATGTCGTCCATGAAGTCGAGGAATTCCTTACGGCGCCGGCGCTTGCCATGGGCGGCCTTGACCTTGCCGGTCGCCACCTCGAAGGCGGCGAACATTGCTTAAGCGGGTTGCCGCGGAAGCAACAAGCAAGGTAGTGGTGCCGTGCCGCTTGTAGTCGTGGCTGTGCCCGGTCAGGGCGCGCCCGTTCGGCAATTTCAAATACCCCTGCGAGCGTTCGAGCACCTGGATCGACGGCTTCTCGTCGACACACAGCACAATCGCGTTGTCTGGCGGCGCTATATAAAGACCAACCAGGTCGGCGGCCCCATTGTTTGCTCGCCTCCGGCAAGACGCCGCAAACTCCGGATCGTTGCTCTCGCACCAGCTTTTGCGCCCGGCCAGATCGATCTTCTGCTTGCGCAGCGACCGCCAGACGTACTGCCCATCGACGTCGCCCGACGCCCGCGCAACCAACCGTCCATTCCAACGCGCAAAACCCTTGGGCGGCGGCTAGTCGAGAATGGCGCGGATCGCCGCGTCCGTTGCCTCGCCGTAGATCGGCGGCGTGCCCAATCGCAGGCGAACATTGAGCCCAGCAAGCCCTTCGCGGGCATAGCGGATGCGCCACAAGCTGACAGTGGTGGGAGTGGTCTCAAGCTCACGGGCGATCTCGCGGGTGCCGATCCCATCGGCAGCCTCCAAGACAATCTTGGCCCGCAGCACGTGACGCTGCTCGGTCGTGGTTACGCGCAGGCGAGCCTCAAGCCCGGCACGATCTTTCGGCCGCAGCCGGACTTTCATGGCTTGCGTTATCATCCCGACGTTAAATCTGGAGGTTTCTGCGACGCCGCCGTGCACAGGCGTGCGGCTGGCTGCGTCGGCGGCGTCGCAGAAACCTGATTGAACTGAACCGCGAAGCACAGGTGGTGGGGTTATCGCGTTTGATGCGCTGGCCTGGATGGTGCCGGCCGGCCGGGATGCATCGGGACGCGCACGGTAGCGTCGGCCGGCCGGTGTTTCGTGGTCGCGGCGGACAGGATTGTTGCCGCGCCAGCAGGTCCATATGGCACAGCCGGCAACAGCGCGAGCGCTGCCGCTGCCGCGCGGAGGCGACGCGCAAGCCAGCGGGTCTGGTTTGTGTCGTCATGAACTGTCGAACCTCAGAATCTGGCCTTGGGCGCGACGGCGTGGATCGGCCAGGACCTCGATGATGCGCATAGGCCCGCCGCAGCAAGGGCAGGGCGGCCTGGCATCGGGCGTCGCGGCAGTTGGTTCGTCGGGCGGCGTCGTGGTGGCGACCGGTTCTGGCTGCGCGGTATCAAGCAACTTGCGGATCGTGGCGAGCTTCGCGTTGCGATGGCCGTTTGTAGCGCGACAATCCGGATGAGAACGCGTATTTAAACAACAACAACCGCGCCCGCGTAAGGATGGCAGCCCGTCGTTCTCCGACCAGACCACCATGCTCGGCCTACCGAAGACAGGCGGCCTGCCGGTTCGCGAACGTGCGCTGATCGATCATGGCCTCAAATGGTGGCCGACCAAGAAGTACGCTGCCAACCTGACCGATAACGGCACCAGCGCCAACTGGCGGCTGGAAAACTGGCGGCTGGAAATCAATAGTCTCACTCGCGCCGAAGCGACCTATCCGGCCGAAGGCGTGCCATTTGCCCTGATCCTCACGATTGAGGATGCCAGTGGACAGCGCCCGATCTTTCAGACCTTCCGGCAATATCTGCAGACGCGCCCCATCGCGATCGATGACATCCGCACTACGTACCGCATTAGACAGCGCGCGCAGGCAACGCGCCGAGTCTCGCTACGATTTTTGAACGATCAGCGTTCGCAGAAGGCCTTGGCGGTCACACATTGCTCCGCGCCACAACAAAGTCGTTTGGTGCCGCAGTGACTACAAAATTGGCCACCAGCGTAGTGTAGTCGCTCTTTCTGATCATGGTAATACACGCGGTGGCATTCAAGCCCCGTTTTCAAACCGTTGGGCCTACCCAGACGCGCCAGCGTCAGCACCGGAGGTGCATAGGGTCTGAAAATTGCCTTCTTCACTTTCCTGGCAAGTGTCTCGGTTCGGAAGTTACCTCTTTTGCCTTTTTTTGCCAGCGGCCATCTTCCGGTTCGGCCGGTCTGCATCTTCCCGTCCCGGCCGTGCGGACTTCCGCAGCACGGAGCGCAAGGCCGAGTCCAGGCTGGCCGCCTCTTCGGCGGCCACCCGAAGGGCTTGGCCTTGACCAGCCGAGCACCGTGCTATGCTTGAATGTGGCTGCGGTGACCCATGGCCGCTGCTTCGGTCGAGACGCCTATTCATGGACTTAGGACAACACAGCATGGCGACAGATATCAAGCCAATCCGAAGCGAAGCAGATCACGCGGCGGCACTTGCCGAGGTCGAGCGGTTGTGGGGCGCCAAATCGGGCACGCCGAAGGGTGACCGCCTTGAGGTGCTGGCAACCTTAATCGAGGCTTACGAGGAGCGGCAATTCACCATGGACCTGCCGGACCCCATCGAAGCGATCAAGTTCCGGATGGAGCAGCAGGGGCTTACACGGAAGGACCTTGAAGCGATGATCGGCACGCGGACGCGGATTGCCGAAGTGCTCTCGCGCAAGCGCAGCCTTTCCATCGCGATGATCCGCCGGCTACACGAGACGTTGGGCATTCCAGCGGAAGTTCTGATCCAACCGTCGCGGAAGCATGAGGTAGCTTAATTTGGATGGGCGCCCGCCTCAATGTCTCATGCGCATGGCTTAGGCGGGACAGAGCGTCCTGGGTCCGGCGGAGCGATCGTCACCCGGCAGGGCCGAGACCCGCGCCTTCCGGGCAGGCGGGGCTCGGTCACGCGGCCAATGCCCGCCGCGAGATAGAGCGCGCCCCTCGCCGCTCTGGCGAGGGACCGCCCCGAATGCTGCAAGCTAGCAATGGATTGCCCGTTGTGCGTTGACGTCAGTGTCCGGTCTAGTGGTCTGAATCATCTAAATGGCTGGATACAAGCTTTTCAGCTTGATGCGGGCGTCGGTTGTTGTAAAGTGCCAGTTGGCTTTGGCGTGATGGGCGTTGCGGTGCTGGAGCCATGCATCGACCTCTGTCTTGAGGGTGGCGGCGCCGGCGATACGTCGAGCCAGG
>JANLQJ010000024.1:0-4047 GCA_031367715.1 Hyphomicrobiaceae bacterium
GGCTGGCCATTGCGCATCATCGTCCACAAGGACCTGGTTCTCAAACCCTACCGCCTGCCCTAACTCCCCCCAACGAAAGGACGACCCCATGCCCGTGATTGGAACCTTCTCAGCCGTCAAGGACGGCTACGCCGGCAGCATCCGGACGCTCATGCTGAACGGCCGTGTCCGGATCGTGCCGAACGAACGCAAGACCGGAACCGATGCGCCGGACTTCCGAATTACGCTCGGCACCACCGAGATCGGCGCGGCCTGGCGCAAGACCAAGCAGGGGACGGAGCAATCCTATCTCAAGGTGCGGCTCGACGATCCAGCCTGGCCGCAACCGGTCTGGGGCGTCCTTATGGAGAGCACCGAAGATGGTATCGTTCGCCTGGTCTGGCGGCGCACCAGCAAGCTGGATATCTGAGCGATGACCCCGCTCGCCATGACGGCTCGCGCACCATCAGCGCGACCGCTGCCGGAGCGTCCGAACGCCGGCATCGCCGGCAGCCGCCCGCCTACATCGCGGCCAAAGCGCCGGGGGCCGCCGGGCCGGCATCTGCGCTGGCGGCCAACAGTCCCCCGTCGATTGCGCGGCGCCTCGCAACGGTCCAGTGTCGCACTCTATGCGACGGTCCTGCTCCCGTTCGCCGCCGGCTACTACCTGTCCTGGGTTTACTACACCATCAATGCGCTGATTGCCGACCAGCTTGCCGGAGAGCTCGCGCTTTCGCCCTCGGAACTGGGCATCGTCACCGCCAGCTATCTTCTCGGCATGGCCATCGTCCAGGTCCCTCTCGGATCGCTGACCGACCGGCGTGGGCCGCGCTGGGTGCAGAGTATCTGTTGTCTGATCGCCGCTGCAGGCGCCATCGTGTTCGCCACGGCCCATTCGCTGCCGATGGTCCTGGCAGGCCGCGTTCTCCTTGGCGTCGGTACAGCGACCGCCTTCACGGCTGGCGCCAATGCCATCGCGCTCTGGTTCCCTAAACAGCGCGCTGCGCTCGCCACGGGGGTCTTCGTGATGCTTGGGTCGCTTGGCGCGGTCACCGCGAGCCTGCCCGCCCAGGTCCTTGTCGAGATTGTCGGCTGGCGGTCGGTGTTCGTCCTTCTGGGGTTGTCGTCGGTGCTGTGCACCGGGCTCACCTATCTCGTCGTTCCCGACCAAGGCATCGACCGACCCAACGAGCCGTTTAAGGATGACCGTGGCATTGCTGCCATCTTCAACGATCGTCGATTTTGGAAGCTCGCCTCGGTCTCGGCCACCTGTATCGGCACGGCGTGGTCGCTGCAGAGCCTTTGGGCAGCGCCTTGGCTCAGCACGGTTGACGGCCTCGATCAGGCCTCCGTCGCTCACGTTCTGTTGTAAGCGGTGTCCCGATCCCACATTCCGGATCGCCGCTGCCGGTGGCTTAATGCCAACCCATGAGCGATCGATTTGACCATACGTTTGACCGTAAGCTTGAACGCAAGCTGGACGGCTCCCATGAGGCGGCCGTGGATGTGCGGCGCATTGAGCTGATCACGGGCACGGGACGGCGGCGGCGATGGCTGCCGGACGTCAAGGCGCGCATCCTGCTGGAAAGCCTCGAGCCCGGCGTCAACATCTCGGAGGTGGCGCGGCGCAATGGCTTGACCCCGCAGCAGCTGTTCGGTTGGCGGCACCAGGCGCAGGTGCTGAATGGCGGGGGTGACGGTGCGCCGCAGAGGCCGTCTCTGCCCGGACCATTCGCGCTGGCGCCGCAGCTGCGGCCGAAACATGGCCGCCCAAGGCTGGACCGCAGCACCGGCCAGCCGACGGGGCCGAGCGCCGGCCAAGCCGCCGCGCCGGTGTTCGCGCCGGTCGTGATCGGCGCGCCGCCCGCATCGCCTGCCGCCCCATCTGCGCCAGCGTCGCCGGGCGCCCCGAGCCTGCCAGGCACGATCGAGATCGTGGTCGGTGACGCCATCGTGCGCATCGGCGGCCAGGTCGATACCCAGCACATCGCCGCCGTGTTGCGCGCTGTTCGGAGGTCGTCATGATATTGGCGGGAGCCGAGATCCAGGTGCTGGTGGCGACCCGGCCGGTCGACTTCAGGAAGCAGGCGGACGGTCTGGCCGCCCTGGTGCAGCAGACGCTCGCCGCCGATCCGTTCTGCGGCACGGTCTATGTGTTCCGCTCCAAGCGCCTGGACCGGGTGAAGCTGTTGTGGTGGGACGGCAGCGGCATCTGCCTCATGACCAAGCGCCTGGAGAGCGGGCAGTTCCGCTGGCCGCCCGTCGAGGACGGGACGCTGCGGCTGACGGCGTCTCAGCTCTCCGCGCTGCTTGAAGGGCTGACTTGGGCGCGCGCCGAGCCGCGCGAGACCGTTCGTCCGAGTGCCACCCAATGAGTGCGATGACATCCACGCACGCGATGCCAGCAGCGCGGCCTCACGCTGGCGGGATATCCGCGCGACACGGCGACTCACCCGTGCGATCGCAGCTGCGCGCGCCGCCAGAATCAGCAACGCTCTGGCTGGTCTTCGGCAAGACGGCGCGCGCGACAATGGATACGGACGATAGGCTGCCGGACGATATCGACGCCCTGCGGGCGTTGATTGCGGCCGAGCGCGTTGCCCATGCCGTCGAGCGCAACACGATCAGTATCGAGCGCGACCAACTCGCTACACGCAACGCCACGCTCGAGCACGCCAATGCCCGGCTCGATTCCGCTGTCGCGCGGCTGCAGCAGATCCTGGCCGAAATCCGCCGCGCCCACTTCGGCCGCAAGTCCGAGCGCATCGACGACGATCAGCTGGCGCTCGCGCTGGAGGAGCTTGAGACGGCGCATGCCAAGATCGACGCCGAGACCGAACAGGCCGATCCGGCGCTAAAGGCCGCGCGCACGAAAAAGCGCCGCACCAGCCGCAACGAGATCCTCGATCATCTACCGCACGAAGAAGTGGTGATCGAGCCGGACAGCAAGAGCTGCCCGTGCTGCGGCGGCGACCTGCATCAGATTGGCGAGGACCGTTCCAAGCGGCTCGACAAGGTGCCGGCCTCGGTGCGCGTGATCGTCACGCGGCGACCGAAGTATGCCTGCCGCGCCTGCGAGAAAAGCGGGGCGGAAGGCGCGGATGTGGATGGGCATCCGAAGCGCCAAAGGGAAACTGCTGGCATCATCCAGGCGCCGGCTCCGGCACGCCTAATCGAGGGCGGCCTGCCGACCGAGGCGATGGTCGCCGACGTCGTCGTCAGCAAGCATGCCGACCATTTGCCGCTGTACCGGCAATCGCAAATTCTGGCCCGCCAGGGCGTGGCGATCGAGCGCTCGACGCTGGCCCAATGGGTCGGCGCTGCCGCCGCCGAGCTGCAGCCGCTGCACGATCATCTGGTTAAGGATCTTCTGGCCTCGCCAAAACTTTTCTGCGACGAGACGCGCTGTCCGGTGCTCGATCCGGGACGCGGAAAAACCAAGACCGGCTATCTGTGGGCGCTGGCCCGCGACGACCGGCCGTGGGGAGGCGGCGCGGATGCGGGTGGGCATCCGGAGCGCCGGCAAAACGGCGCGGATGTTTGTGGGCATCCGGAGCGCCGGCAAACGAGGCCGCCGGCGGTGGCCTACACCTATGCGCCCGGCCGAGGCGGCGAGCACGCCGTCAAGCTGCTGACAGGCTTCAGCGGTATCCTGCAAGTGGACGGATACTCCGTCTACAAGCAACTGGCCGCGCCATCGCGTTCTGGCGGCCCCGTGACGCTCGCCTTCTGCTGGGCGCAGGTGCGGCGCAAGTTCTACGAGATCTATGCTCGCGGCAATGCGCCGATCGCGACCGAGGCGCTGGCGCGCATCAAGAAACTCTACGACGTCGAAGCCGATATCCGTAGGCTGCCGCCGCAGATCCGGCGCGCCCTGCGCCAGGAGCACTCGAGGCCCATTGTCGAGGCCCTGAAACCCTGGCTCGAAGCGAGCCTGGCGACGCTGTCGAAAGGCAGCAAGCTGGCCCAGGCGATCCGCTACGGCCTCAACCATTGGGACGGCCTCGTCCGGTTCCTGGACGACGGCCGCATCGAGATCGATTCCAACACGGTCGAGCGCTCGATCCG
>JANLQJ010000034.1:0-68031 GCA_031367715.1 Hyphomicrobiaceae bacterium
ATTGTCCAGCTGGGGGGGCCGATGTTGTGGGTTCACACCCATTTGCTGCCAACCCCGGGGGCGGCCTTAATTGGGGGACGCCCCCCACTTCTGCTAGCGTCGCAGTGTCGGGATGATCCACGTCAATCGCAAAGTGCTCTAGCCTCACACACTCACCCCACCCTCCAAGCCAAACCGCCGCTTGATGCGTCTGAACAGCTGATCGCGCAGGGTCCGGTAGGCATCCAGGCGTTGCTCGCGAGTGCCCTCGGCGTAGCTGGGGTCCATCGTCGGCCAGTATTCGACTGCAAACGCCATCGTGCGCGTCAGTTCCAGCACTGCGTGATGGGCCTCGGGCGACAGCGTCACCACCAAGTCGAACGACGTATCGGCCAGTTCGCCAAGGTCATGCGGCTTGTGGCGCGTCATATCGATGCCGATCTCCTCCATCACCTCGGTCAACATCGGGTCGCGGCGTCCCGCCCGCACGCCGGCCGAGGCGACATAGGCGCGCCGGCCGGCCAGATAGCCAAGGATCGACGCTGCCATCGGCGAGCGGATGGCGTTCATAGTGCAGGCAAACAGCACGGCGGCCGGCAACTCGCCCAGGCCGGTTCGTGCAGGCAGCAGCATCGCCTCAAGCCTTCCAATGCAGGGCGCAGATCAGCGTGAACAGCCGCCGCGCTGTTGGCGGATCGATCTCGACCCGGCCCTTCAGCCGCTCGGTCAACAGCTGGCTGCCTTCGTCATGCATCGCGCGCCGGCCCATGTCGATGGCTTCGATGCGCGAGGGCGGGGCGGTGCGGATGGCATCGTAATAGCTCTCGCAGACCAGCACGTAGTCGCGCGCCAGGCGCCGGAACGATCCCAAGGCCAGCGGCACCGTTGCCAGAGCTAAGCCGGCGCTATCAGTGATCTCGAACATCAGGCGGTCTTGGGCAAGGACAAGGTTGAGCCGATAGGGGCCTTCGGGGCTCGCAAGCAACCGGAAATAATTGCTCTCCAACAGGTCGAAAATGGCGACCGAGCGCTCATGCTCAATATCGGGCCGCGCACGCCCAATTGACCTGGCATCGAGCGTCACCGCACTCAGCCGGGCCTCTGGCATTGGCGTGCTGGAACCTTGCGTCATGACGTCGTTCCGTAGGGGCTCAGCTGGCGTTATCCTCGTTACTGTCGAGGTCATGATCGGGCCGGTTCGGCGTGCTCCAGGCTGGGCCAAGGTCGCGCAACTCGGCTTCGATGCATTCAACCTGGAGTCGCAACGCTCCGCCACCGGCGAACACCAGGGTGATGACACCCGACGGTGCAGCGGTCTCCTCGAACTTGATCGCCAGCAGCGCCAATACCGCGTCGGCTGACGACTGCCGGATAGCCTGCCGTTGGACGCCTGTCACGTGCTCGAACCGCAGCGCCGTTCGGCGCCGTTGATGGTCGGCCGCTTTGGAGCGTGCGCCAAGTTTGCCACCGCTCCAGTCGAAGCGATTGACGATGGCGGCAAACCGCTGGTCTTTGGGCAGATAGCCCAGGTCGGCCACCCGCATAACCGCGTCCTGCAAATGAGCCGAGACGATTTCGAGATCCTCTTTATCCAGGGCGACAAGCTTCAAGGGCTGCATGTTTGGTCTCGAGGGGCCGCGCAAAGGGGCAGATGCACCGTGCGAAGGGCTGCGTTAGTCTTGCCGGGGTTTGTACTGGGCCCGATCTGTTTGCGCAACGCTACGGCGCGCCTGCGACGGATTGACAACACTGCCGCCGGGCTGTCTTTTGCTCCGGGCACGTTGATCGAGAGGAGTTGACCCATGGGCGCTTATGGCGGTTTGATCGTGCTTGGCATCTTGGCGGTGATCGCTATCTGGGTGCTGGGCATCTACAACGGGCTGGTCGGGATGCGGCAGCGCTGCAAGCAGGCGTTTGCCGATATCGATGTCCAACTCAAGCAACGCCAGGATCTGGTGCCCAATCTGGTCGAGACCGTCAAGGGCTACGCGGCGCACGAGAAATCGACGCTGGAAAACGTCATCAAATGGCGCAATGCCGCTGCCGGTGCCGCCACTCCGGGCGACAAGGCGGTTGCCGAGGGCCAACTGACGACCGCGCTGCGCCAGCTCATGGTGGTGGCCGAAGCCTATCCGGACCTGAAGGCCAATCAGGGTTTCCAGCAGCTGCAGGCCGAGCTTGGTGATCTGGAAAACAAGATCGCAGCGGCGCGGCGCTTCTTCAACAATTCGGCCTCCGAGTACAATGCCTCGCGTGAAAGCTTCCCGGCGGTCCTGTTCGCCAACACGTTCGGCTTTGGCCAACAGGAGTTCTTCAACCTCGATGAGGCCGAGCGCAAAGCCGCCTCGGTCGCTCCGCAAGTGAAGTTCTGACACGCCCAGACGATCAGGCGAGCCGGGCGCGTTAACCGCGTCAGTCGCTACAGGATCCCATGTTCCAGGCCTACGGTCTCTACGGTCACATCCAGGCCAATCGAATGCGGTCGGTTTTCCTGCTGGCGGCGTTCGTGGCGCTTTTGCACGCGCTGTTGTTTTCCTTTTTGATGATCCTGGAGGCTCTGTCGGGCGGCACCCTGGGCCAGATCGTTGCGGCAGCGGCGGGCCGTTTTGGCAGCGCCTGGCCGGTGGCCGCGCTGGCCGCAGGCCTGTGGTTCGTGATCGCCTGGTTCTCGCACCAGACTTTGATCCGGCTGGCGACCGGCGCCAAGGGCGTTGCCAGGACCGAAGCGCCCGCCCTCTATGACGCGCTCGAAAACCTTTGCATCTCGCGCGGCATCACCATGCCCCGCCTGCAAATCATCGAGACCCCGGCCCTGAACGCTTATGCCTCGGGTCTCAGAGAAGGCCAGTATGTGGTCGCTGTGACCCGGGGGCTAGTCGCCACCCTGTCGCCAGCGGAGCTGGAAGCCGTACTTGCCCATGAACTCACGCACATCCGCAACAAGGATGCCCAGCTGATGGTGATTGCAGTGATCTTTGCCGGCGTGTTCGCGTTTTTTGGCGATATCATCATCGGGCGCTGGGATTTTCCCTATGGCTGGTCGCCGACGCGCCGTCCTGTCGGCGACAGCGAAGTCAGCAACAGCGGTGGCGGGTTGCGCTGGCCGACTTCGGGCCGATCGGGCGGCGGCAAGAACGACCGTGACGGCGGCGCTGGCGGCGCCATCCTGGCCATCGCCATTGCCATTGCCATCATCCTGATCAGCTGGGGCATCTCGACCATGATCCGCATGGCTCTGTCGCGCTCGCGCGAATACCTCGCCGATGCCGGGTCGGTGGAACTCACCAAGCAGCCCGATGCCATGATCTCGGCGCTACGCAAGATCGAAGGCCACTCCGTCTATGAGGTGCCGTCGCGGATGGAATGCTTCTTCATCGAGAATCCGGTTTCAGGGCGGGTTTTCGGCCTGTTCTCCACCCATCCCGCGATCAGCGACCGCATCGCGGCCCTGCAGACATTTGCCGGCGGCATCGATCGTGGCCCAGCCACGGCGGCGACGCTGTAACCTCGCGCTGGATAAGTTCCGGGTTTTTGGCTACATCACCGTTTCAATTCCCATTTGTTCAGCGCTAACACGAAGGGAGATGTCGCGCCGATGGCCCAGACACTCGAAGAAATCGCCCAGGCAATGGTGGCAGACAGCAAGGGTCTGCTGGCGGCCGACGAGAGCAACAACTCGATCAAGAAGCGGTTTGATGCCGTTGGTGTGACCAATACGGAGGAGAACCGGCGCGACTATCGCGAGTTCATGTTCCGCACCACCGACGCCATGCAGAAATACATCTCCGGCGTGATCCTGTATGACGAGACGATCCGCCAGAAGGCCAAGGATGGCACGCCGCTGATCGACATCATCAAGAAGATGGGCGCGCTGCCAGGCATCAAGGTTGACCAGGGGCCCAAGTCCGTTCCAGGCTTCCCCGGCGAGACCATTACCGACGGTCTCGATGGCCTGGATGCCAAGATGAAAGAGTATTATGGCCTGGGCGCGCGCTTTGCCAAGTGGCGCGCGGTGATCGATATCGGCCGCAAGGGCGACCGGCAGATGCCGACCCGCTATTGCATCGAGGCCAACAACCACGCACTGGCCCGCTACGCCGCCATCTGCCAGGCCAATGGCATTGTGCCGATGGTCGAGCCCGAGGTGTTGATGGATGGCGATCATGACATCGAGCGCAATCAGGAAGTGACTCAGGCTGTGCTGTCGGATCTGTTCGTGCAGCTCAATGCGGCGCGCGTGAAGCTAGAGGGGCTGATCCTAAAACCGAACATGGTTATTTCGGGTGCGTTGGCGAGCAAGCGCGCTGGCGTCGAAGAGGTCGCGGAAAGAACGGTAAAAACCTTCCTGCGCACCGTTCCCGCCGCCACCGCCGGTATTATGTTCCTGTCCGGCGGCCAGTCGGACCAGGAGGCGACGGCGCATCTGTCGGCCATGAACGCCAACTTCAAGATGCCGTGGAAGCTCTCCTACTCCTATGGGCGCGCCCTGCAGGCGGCCGCACAGAAGGCTTGGAGCGGCAAGGCCGAGAACGTCGCCGCCGGCCAGAAGGCGTTCCTGCACCGCGCCAAGATGAACTCGCTCGCGGCGGCAGGTAATTGGACGGCTGAGTTGGATAAGGCCGCGTAGCGACAGCCTCCCGTGTCATCCTCGGGCCCGTGTCATCCTCGGGCCCGTGTTATCCCCGGACTTGTCCCGAGGACCCATCGCGGCACGAGTCGGACTATTGGAAACGGGTTGTTGGTTATCCCGCAACCCGGTCGGCCGAGTACGGATTCGAATGGGTCCTCGGGACCAGCCCGAGGATGACATCTTCCGCTGACACCCATCGGAGCCAACATGATCGCCGCTATGACCCCAAATCCCATCGTCAGCATCGGCTCCGTCCGCTGCGGCAACGCCCTGCCGTTGATGGTGTTTGCCGGGCCGTGCCAGCTCGAAAGCCGCGAGCACGCCCTGATGGTCGCCTCAAGGTTGAAGGCCATCGCGGCGCGGCTCGGGCTCGGCCTAGTCTATAAGACCAGCTTCGACAAGGCCAACCGCACCTCGCTGGCTGGCCGCCGCGGCTTGGGACTTGAGGCTGCGCTGCCGATCTTCGATGAAATCCGGGCGAAGCTCGCCCTGCCCATCGTCACCGACGTGCACACCGCCGAACAATGCACCGTGCTCGCTCCGCACGTCGACGTGCTGCAGATTCCCGCCTTCCTGTGCCGCCAAACCGAACTTCTGATCGCGGCGGCCAAGACCGGCAAGGTCATCAAGGTCAAGAAAGGCCAGTTCCTCGCCCCCTGGGACATGAAGAACGTGGTCGCCAAGATCACCGGCTCAGGCAACCCGAACGTGCTGCTGACCGAGCGCGGCGTCAGTTTCGGCTACAACACGCTGGTCAGCGACATGCGCGCGCTGCCCATCATGGCCGAGACCGGCTGCCCGGTGATCTTCGACGCCACGCACTCGGTGCAGCAGCCGGGCGGCCAGGGCGCGTCCACCGGCGGCGACCGGAAGATGGTGCCCGTGCTGGCGCGCGCGGCGGTGGCGGTGGGCGTGGCCGGGCTGTTCGTCGAGACGCACCAGGACCCGGACAACGCACCGAGCGATGGGCCGAACATGGTGCCGCTGGGCGAGTTCGAGGGGCTTTTGTGCGCGCTGATGCGGATTGACGGGGTGGTGAAAGGCCCCCTTGCCTGACCCCAGCTACCTTGGCATTGAACCTTTTGTGTGCCAGCCTCGACCACATGGGGGCCGCCGAGCTGTTGCCGGCTGTCGACAAAGGAGCGTTTGCTATGCAGTACCATGTCTGGTCACGGTGGGCGACGGTTCTGCCCGCCTTGTGCCTGTGCCTGTTTGCGACCAATCCTGCGGCTGCCCAGCCGCAGACTTCGGACCAATGCCACTTTGCAACAACGTGCACCTTGGTGCCGGCTAAGACAATTTCGTGTCCGCGCGATCCGAGCGATCCGAGACCGAAACCTTGCCATCGCATCATCCCCGCGCACAACGTTTGCGTCACCAAGAAAGTGTGCGACGGGCTGTAGGGATCAGGGATCAGGTGTCAAGCGCGGCACGAACCGGCAAGGTGATCAAGGTCAAGAAGGGCCAATTCCTCGCCCCCTGGGACATGAAGAACGTGGTCGCCAAGATCACCGGCTCGGGCAACCCGAACGTGCTGCTGACCGAGCGCGGCGCCAGTTTCAGCTACAACACGTTGGTCAGCGACAGGCGCGCGCTGCCCATCATGGCCGAGACCGGCTGCCCGGTGATCTTCGACGCCACGCACTCGGTGCAGCAACCGGGCGGCCAGGGCGCGAGCACGGGCGGCGACCGGCGCATGGTGCCGGTGCTGGCGCGCGCAGCCGTGGCGGTCGGCGTGTCAGGGCTGTTCATCGAGACGCACGAGGATCCGGACAACGCGCCGAGCGACGGCCCGAATATGGCGCCGCTTGCTGAGTTCGAGGCGCTGATGCGGGGGCTGATGCGGATCGATGGAGTGGTCAAGGGGTAGGAGGTTGCGTTTGCCTGTGAAAACAACAACCGAACGCCTGCCACATTCGCCCGAGGGATTGCGGCAATGGCGTCTGGTATACTGAAGTGTGCTATTGCTCAAACACAAAATCGGTCTCAAGGTAGGAAGCAGGTCTTCGCTCGGAAGTGATCGTTAGGTAAGCGTCACGGATGGAAGCCCCGAGGGCCGAGATATCGCATCGGCCATCGTCAGTTGCGAGTGAGGCTCGGTTCACGACAGCCGAACCCGGCGACGTGGTCTTGCAATCGATGACGTTCGGAGCCGGGCGACGCCCGAAATTTGCAAAAAAGGGAGACTAAATCGGCAAGCGGCATGACGTCGCCGCCTTCCAGCGTGGCGATACCAGGAACCGTACCGGTACCATCCCACCAGATCTCATGCGGATCGTTAGCAAAACGGGGATGAAACTTGTGGACTGCGGCGAGTTTGATCACCTCGGGGTAACACTGTTGGCGCCGAGAACGCGGCCGTGGACATTGACCTTGGTCAATGCGCCTCGAACCTTTGGTCTCATCGCTACATTGACGCCAGCGGCACTGACTCATGTCTTGGTCGTGACCCGCTTTGTGATATCTACGCGCACATCTTCGGGCTGTGCCTCAACCGCAGACAATAGCCTGCGCAGGTCCCGTCTGACCTCGTAGAGCTGATCCACGAGGGACAATACGACGGACAGGTTGCTTTCCTCGATCTGCAGTTCATAGTGCAGGTCGCAGATCAGACGCACACGGGCGACGTCCGTTGTATCGAACTGTAGACCGTCTCCGTCCGTTTGCGGGAGCACCAAGCCGAGTTCGACCCAGCGCTGCAGCGCCTCGGGCTCGAGGCAAGCCATGGCGTCGACAAGCTCTTGCTCGCCAATCATGATGGCACCCCTTCAGTCGCGCGCGGATTGTAGGGGTGCTTGGCTTCCCATTCCGCCACCGATTTGATAAACTCTTCGTCCGCATGATCGGGAAGCACCACCTGCAGTTCCACCAGATGATCGCCAAGTCCGCTCTTGGCCGGCACACCTTTGCCACGCAGGCGCAGAATGGTGCCGGCGTTCGAGCCTCTGGGGATTGTGAGTTGCACCGTACCCGACACGGTTTCCACCGACAATTTGGCGCCCGCCAACGCTTCGCCAATCGTTACCGGCAATGTTGATCGAATGGTGTTGCCATCGCGATGAAAGACCGCATGCGGTTTGACATGGATCTCCACCAGCGTGTCACCAGGCGCGCCAGCACCAATGCCCGGGTGCCCCTGGCCGCGCAGGCGCAGTGACTGCCCGTCCTGCAATCCCGCCGGGATGCTGATATCGATGGTCTTGCCATCGGCCATCACGACCCGCTTCTTGGCGCCATTGACAGCCTCGATAAAGTCCACCGACAACGTGTAGTTGATATCCGGCCCCTTGGCGTTTCCTTGCGCACCGCGCGCGCCGAATAGCTCAGCGAACAGATCGCTGTCGAAGTGTTCGGTGTCGTGCCAATTGCGGTCATATTTGGATCCCGGCCCGGCGTCCGCGTGCTGACGATAGAATTCACGCTCGGGTGGTCGCGGCCGCTCGGCACCGCTGGCATTGATCTCGCCGCTGTCGAATCGCGCCCGTTTTTTGGCATCGCCGACAATGTCGTGGGCCGAGGCGATGTCCTTGAAGCGGGCTTCCGCACTTTTATCGCCTGGATGCAAGTCCGGATGGTTCTTCTTGGCGAGGCGCAGATAGGCCTTCCGTATTTCGGTTTGGGTCGCCTCTCGGCTGACACCCAGAATCTGATAGGGATCGGCCAATCTCGTCATCCTCCGACCGCGGCGCGCTCTCACCATCCTCATCACGCCAGATCCAGCGCGCCTTGATGCATGTCAATGTCACGAAGTTCCAGAAGCGGTTGGTAGTTCCAGCATCGCTGGGAGAGCCGGCGCCGATGCGCGTCACGAACTCACCAAATGTTTTTGCGCCCAGTTGGCGTGCCGCGTGCCGTTGCGGTTGACGCCTACTTCGACGCGCGGCGGATGCTCGAGCCCGGTGTCAATGCCGCCAAAGTTGCCCCCGCCGGCTGTTATCGCGACGTTCACGGTTATTTCAACCTCTGGTGCAGTCAGACGTCACCCTGGAGACAAGTCCTGATGAGATCCATCTTCGCAGTGATCGCGGCCGCCGCCGTCATGTTTGGCCTTGCAGGACTCTGGACCAGCGTCCTGTTACGCGACTATATCGCCGCCAACGTCAATCCGACAATGTTGCGTAATCCGCCCAACCTACTGCTGGTTTTCGTCGGCTACGCGGTGCTGGCGCTGCTGATGACGCTAATCTACCGCAAGTTCGTGCCGGTCACCGCCTCGCCGCCCTGGAGCGGTTTGCGCTTCGGCCTCGCCAGCGCGGTCTGTTGGCTGATGCCGTACAGCCTCGTGTTGTTTGGGGTTTACAACTTCCCTTATGTGGTTCTGCCACTCGATTTCGCCTGGGCATTGCTCGAACAAGGCATTGGCGGACTGCTCATTGGGTTGATCATGGGCAAGGCCCCAGCCCATGCATAGACACACAACTATGCAATCGACGCTCGAACAATCCCAGGCTCGAGTGTCAGACAAACTCGTCAGTCTGTTGCTCCCGGTGGCCGCGCTGTTGGCGCAAACTTTCGCATCAGGTCGCCTGGCGGTCACGCCGGCGGTATGGCTGGCGCCGCTATTGCTCCTTGTGCTGCTTGACCGCCTGCCGAATTGGCGTGGCCTTGCGCTGATCTACGGCGCACTCTTTGTTGCGTTCCTGTTGCAATGGGATGGCTACATTCCAGCCCCCCGGCCGATCTACATTGCGGTCGCGGTCGGCTATGCGCTTGTGTCGACACTTCCGTACGCAGCTCACTTGCTTTCGATCTGGATGCGCGGCCGAACCGATGGTCTGACGGTTCTGGCCTTTCCGGCGGCCTTGGTCGTGGTCGAGTGGCTGACACGTCTGTTCAGTCCCTACGGCAGCTGGGGCGCCGTCGGTTACGCCCTGCCGCGCAGCGAGGCCCTGTTGCAGCTTGGATCGCTGTTCGGGCTGGCGGCGGCTGCCGGAGCAGTCGGCGGCGCAGCCGCTATCGGTGCCTGGGTCGTGCGTGGCGGATTGAGCGCCAACCGTAACCGCCGCATGCTCGGCGCGCTGGCGGCAGTTGCGCTGTTGGCCTGGAGCTGGGGGGCCTGGCGTGCGCGGACTTTTCTATCGCTGCAGCCCAGCGTCGCCGTCAGCACCGTGTTCGTCCCGATCTCGGATAAATCAATCATCTTTGGTGAGGTCGATTGGGCGGGACAGGTTGGCAAGCCGATGACCACGGCGGATCAGGTGTTTCTCGACCTCTATCTCCTGAACAAGACCGTACCGGTACCACTCGAGAGAGACGTATACGCATGGTTTGTCGGCAAGCAAGACGCGCTGCTTGCCGCCTCGGAGCGCGAAGCCGTTCTAGGGTCCAAACTCATCGTCTGGTCTGAAGGCAACGGCGTGGCATTGTTCGAACAGGAGGCCGCCTTCATTGCTCGCGGGCAGGCCCTGGCAAAGTCTCGTGGCGTCGTGCTCGTCATGACCTTGAACACCAAGCGCGTCGGCGAGACACTGAGCCAGAACAAGGCGCTGATCATCGATGCCGATGGCGAGATCCGCACCAGCTTCGCAAAGGCCAAACCGGTGCCAGGCGCCGAGAACTCCGTGGCCGGCACCGGCATTGTCGCGGTGGTGTCGACGGCCATCGGGCGCATCGCCGGCGTGATCTGTTTCGATGCCGACCACCCCGAACTGATCCGTCAGGCCGCGACCGGCGGCGCCGATCTGCTGGTTGTGCCAGCCTATGATTGGCCCGATATCGATCCATACCACGCCGAAATGACCGCATGGCGCGCCAGCGAACTCGGGCTGCCGATCGTGCGCAGCGCATCGTCGGGCCAATCTGCGGTGTTCGACGCCAAGGGCCGCCTGGTCGCCTCCAGCGACGCCTTCGGAGCCGCAGGTCCCGCCATGCGCGCCCGCGTTCCGATCGGACGCTTACCAACGTTGTATGCGAGATTTGGCGACCTTGGCACGGGCATGCCCGCGATCTTGCTGTTGGCAGCTACCGTCATGCGACGCCGAACTCGGAAGGCTTAGTCTACCCATCTGTGAACCAGTGATTCGCGCCTCAAACGGCAAGAGGTTTGGAAATGCCCGTCGCTCATGTTCCAATGCAGTCGATCCAGGGTCTGAGCGCATCGGAGGTCCTCTCCCGGCAGTCAGCCGATGGCTTCAACGAATTGCCGCGGGCCGAGCAGCGCACACCCTTGCGCATTGTCCTGGAGGTGCTGCGTGAGCCGATGCTGTTGCTGCTGCTCGGCGGCGGTGCGCTGTATCTGCTGTTCGGAGACTTGAAGGAGGCCCTCATCCTGTTGGTCTTCGCCACCATGTCCGTGGTCATCACGGTGGTGCAGGAGTCCCGCACCGAGCGCGTCCTCGAGGCCTTGCGCGACCTCACCAGTCCGCGCGCTCTGGTCATTCGTGACGGAGACCGCAAGCGGATCGCGGGCCGTGAGGTGGTGCGTGGCGATGTTGTCGTGCTCAATGAGGGCGACCGGGTTCCGGCCGACGCCAGGCTCATCCGCAGTGACGATCTGCAGACCGATGAATCCCTCCTGACAGGCGAGTCCGTCCCGGTGCGGAAGGTTACCAAGGGAACGCACACGCCATCGGACAGCCCGCGCCCAGGTGGCGATGATCTTCCTTACGTGTTCTCGGGATCTTTGGTGGTGCGAGGAAACGGCATCGCCGAAGTGACGGCAATTGGCCCGCGCAGCGAAATCGGCAAGATCGGCACCTCATTGACCAGCCTTGAAACCGAGCCACCTCGCTTACGCGCTCAGACGCAGCGGCTGGTACGGATCTTCGTCATGGTTGGCGGCCCGGTCAGCGTGCTGGCGGTGATTTTATATGGCTTGCTGCGCGGCGGATGGCTCGACGCCATGCTCGCCGGCATCGCCCTCAGCATGGCCATGCTGCCCGAAGAACTCCCCATCGTTCTGACTGTCTTCATGGCCATGGGGGCCTGGCGCATCTCACAAGCCCGCGTCCTGACCCGGCGCGCGGCCGCCATCGAATCTTTGGGCTCGGCAACCGTATTGTGTACGGACAAAACCGGCACCCTCACCGAGAACCGCATGTCGCTGGTTGAGATGCGGCTGATGGGCGGCGAAACCTTCGGGCTTGGCGCGTCGTCGCAAGCCGGACTGCCCGGCGCGTTCCATGACCTTGCCGAATACGGCATGCTCGCCAGCGCGGTAGAGCCTGTCGATCCGATGGACAAGGCCTTTCACAGCGTCGCGCGTGATCGTTTGGCGGATACGGAGCATCTGCACGGCCCCGATTGGACGCTCGTGCGCAGCTACGGCCTGCGTCCCGAGCTGCTGGCCATGTCGCAGGTCTGGCAGGCCGGCCATGATCGTCAGACCTACATGGTCGCCGCCAAGGGCGCACCGGAAGCCATCGCGGACCTCTGTCATCTGGATGCTGCGGCTCGGACCGCTCTATCACAAGCCGTCGACGCCATGGCGGGCGAAGGCCTGCGCGTTCTTGGCGTTGCCCGCGCCACTCACGTTGGCTCCGCCTGGCCGGCCTCGCAGCACGACTTCGCCTTCGAACTGCTGGGCCTGGCAGGCCTGGCCGATCCGCTGCGCGCAAGCGTTCCGGCAGCCGTCGCCGACTGCCGCTCGGCCGGCATCAAGGTGGTCATGATCACTGGCGACTACCCCGCCACGGCCAAGGCGATCGCGGCCCAAGCCGGCATCGAGGCTGAGTTCACACTCACCGGCGACGAGTTGACGGCCTTGAGCGACGCGGCGCTGGCCGAGCGGGTGCGCCATACCACCATCTTTGCACGCATCATGCCGGAGCAGAAGCTGCGCATCGTCAATGCCCTGAAGGCCGCCGGCGAGATCGTCGCCATGACCGGCGACGGCGTCAACGACGCGCCCTCGCTGAAGGCGGCGCACATCGGCATCGCCATGGGCGGACGTGGCTCGGACGTCGCGCGCGAGGCTTCCTCCATCGTCCTGCTCGACGACGACTTCGGCTCCATCGTCAAGTCCGTCCGGCTTGGCCGCCGCATCTACGACAATTTGCGCAAGGCCATCGGCTTCATCTTCGCCGTACACGTACCGATTGCCGGATTGTCATTGCTGCCGCTGCTGTTCGGGCTGCCCATCCTGTTCGGTCCCATGCACATCGCCTTCCTGGAAATGGTCATTGATCCGGTCTGTTCGCTGGTCTTCGAGGCCGAGAGCGAGGAGGACGACGTCATGCGCCGCGCGCCCCGCCCGCCCAACGAGCCGCTGTTTTCAGGCTCGCTGATCGCCTGGAGCGTGTTTCAGGGAGCGGTGGCTTTCGCCTTGGTGGCCGGCATTTACATTGTCGCCTTGCAGCGCGGCATGCCGGAAACGGACGTCCGCGCGCTCGCCTTCTTTTCGCTGGTGATGACCATCGTCAGTCTGATCTTCGTCAACCGCTCCTTCAGCGCGTCCATGCTCACGGCGCTGCGCCGGCCCAACCAAACCCTCATCTGGGTCCTCGCCGCCGTTACCGCGATGCTGAGCCTGACCCTGCTCTGGCCGTTCGCCCGCGGCCTGTTCCGCTTCGGGCCACTGCACCTGGATGACATGGCGTTGACACTTGGTGCGGGCGTCTTTGTGTTTGTACTGCTTGAGGTCCTGAAGCCACTGTGGCGCAAATCTTTCGGCCGGCAACTGTCAATGTGAGTGGTTTCCGCAAGGCAGGCCATGACACAAATCAGAGCTATTATGGCCCCGCCAGTTATTCATGGAAAGTCTCAATCAACGCGTGAGGGCTGGTTTGTGAGTAGACGAAACCTCTTGTTCGGCGGCCTGGCCTGCGTCCTTGCTGCCGCCATGTTGTTTGTCTGGTGGCGCTTTGACACGGGCATCAGAGCAGCTCGGGAGCGGGTCGCTCGCGGCAGCCTGCTGATCGAAACCCGCTGCGGCCTTATCGAGTATCAGGAGGCCGGTAAAGGCGTGCCGCTGTTGGCGGTTCACGGCAGTGGCGGAGGCTATGACCAAGGCATGGCGTTCGCGGCCCCGCTGGTAAAAAAGGGCATCCGGGTGATCGCGATGTCCCGGTTCGGCTACTTGCGCACGCCGATGCCTGCCGATGCATCGGCAGAGGCACAAGCCGGCGCTCACGTCTGCCTGCTGGACGCGCTCGGCATCAAACAGGCCGCTGTCATAGGTGGCTCGGCCGGTGCGCCGTCCGCGCTTCAGATGGCCATCCGCCACCCTGATCGGGTCAGCGCGCTCATTCTGCTGGTGCCGCTGGCCTACAAGCCGCCGGAGCAGACCAACTCCGCGCCGCCGCTGCCGCCGTGGCTCGAGGCCACGATGATGTCCGTGATCGGATCAGACTTTCTGTTCTGGTCAGCCATGCACCTGGCGCGCGACCAGATTATCAAGGTCGTGCTGGCCACGCCGCCCGACCTGCTGGCGGCGGCCAGTCCGAAAGAGCGTTCCCGGATCAATTCCATGCTCGATAACATCCTGCCGGTGTCCGCCCGTGCCGAGGGTTTGCGCAGCGACAGCGCCGTGGGCAAACACCTGACAGCGGCGCGGCTGGATTCGGTTCACGCGCCGACACTGATTATCAGCTCACGTGACGACGGCTATGGCACCTATGCCAGCGCTGAGTACACCGCCAGCAAGATTGCTGGAGCCAAGTTCATCGGTTTCGAAACAGGCGGACATACCTGGGTTGGCCATGACGACGAGGTGATGGCGGCGATTGCGGACCTGCTGAAGCCCGTCGACCAGGCGGCCAAGCCATGACCGAATAGCCATCGATCTTTTTCTTTCTGGTTTTTGTTTTGCCGCTTCCCTTCTACCTCTTGGGCGCAACGGGTGGCCGGCTTCCTGGCCTGCCATTCCTCCCAGTCAGCGCATTGATGGCGTTTGTTCCGATGATCTCGGCGCTCGTCATGGTCTATTGGCAGCGCGGTCTCGCGTCCCGATGCCGCTTCAAGGACCACAAGAGCGCAAGCCCGCCCGCCGCGAGCGCGACAGCACCGATGACGGCCCAAATCAGCGAAGGGCCCTGAATGCCAGCGCAATCGGCAAAGCAAAGAATTGGCCGCAAACGGACAATCCCCAAGCCTTGGAGCAGCCAGAGCCCGCCTAGCAATGCGGACATGACGCCGAAGACCATCCCGACCATTTTCACGTGATTTGTCCTTTGTGCGCTCCGCTCGCTCACATCATGGCCGCCACGTGACTCAATGCGACATCAGGATCGGAATGGTGGTCTGGTCGAGCATGCCGCGGGTGGCGCCGCCGAACACGATCTCGCGGATGCGCCAATGGCCGTAACCGCCCATCACGATCAGGTCGCAGTTGTGTTCTTTGGCCTGCGCCAGCATTTCGGCGGCAACCTCCGCGCCCGACGCAGCGGCCTTGGCCACGCTGCAGCGCACGCCGTGGCGCTCCAATGTGGTGGCGATGCCCGAGGTCGGCGCGGTGGCATCGTCAGCACCCATCCAACTACCGCTGCTGACCGGCCCGGCCGCCAGGATGCGGACGCTCTCGGCCAGTTGCAGAAACGGCATGGCGTCGAAGGCCGCGCGGGCCGATTCGCGGCTTGCATTCCAAGCCAACAACACGCGTTTGCCGACGGTCGCTGCCGCATTGGCTGTCGGCACGACGTACACGGGCCGGCCCAGTCCAAGCATCACCTGTTCGGTCATGGCGATGCCATCGATCAGCGTAATGGATCTGTCTGGCTGTGCGAGGATCATCAGGTCCGCCTCGCGGCCGTGGCGCATGATCACGGTGGCCGGGGGCTCAGAGTTGGCTTCGACCTTGCGCCATTCGACGGGTACGCCCTCGCCCGCGATCGCCTTGTTGAAGGTTTCGCCAATTCGCTTGCCTGCCGCCTGGTACGCTTGGCGCTGCGCCTCAATCAACTCGCCCGTCGCCCCGTAAGCCATCGCCGCCGGGATGAAGGCATTGGGGACAACATGCAGGCCGATCAAGTGCGCTGAAAAATGCTTTGCGACAGCAATTGCTGCTTTTGTGACGCTGAGCGCCTGCGCTTCGGTGTCGAGATGGACAAGGATGGTTTTGATTGGCATACCCGTCTCCTTGTGACTTTCGGTTGCGCGTCGTGTCGTTGGACGACCAAACAAACGTCGTCGCGGAACGCCGTTTTTCGTTGCCAGCGGCTCATACCGTCCGATCACCCGCGGCGACGTCCTCCAGGGCCCGGCCATCGAGAATACGAATGTGCCCTTGATGGCGAGAGATGATGTGACCAATGGTGAACTTGGTGAGAGTCCGGCTGACGGTTTCGGTCGTAAGCCCTAGAAAATCGGCAATATCGCAGCGCGTCATCGGCAGCTCGATACGGGCAGCGGGGCGCAGGGCGCGCGCATTGCGCTCTGACAGGCCGAGCAGAAAAGTCGCCACCCGTTCCGACGCATTCAGTCTCCCCACCGTCATGAGCAGATCCTGCGCGGTGGCCAACTCCTGCGAAATGGCATCGTAGAGCCGCATGCCAAGATGGGAGTCTTCGCGCGCCATGCGATGCAGGGTGATGGCTGGCAGCGCACGCACCGTCGCCGTGCCGCTGCATTCGGCAGAACACTGATGACGGGTCCCGGCGCCAAGACCGACCATATCGCCAGTGACGGCAAAACCTGTGACCTGCCTGCGTCCGTTCGGCAGCAATCGGTAGAGGACGAACGCGCCCTCGATGACTTGATAGATGTTCGATTTATCTTCCCCCTCCCGGAACAGCTGCTCGTGGGACTTGAGCGTCCGAATGGGAGCGCGCGCGAGGCGGTCCGTAATGGAATCGACCGGCTGCGCCTTGCTCGACGGATATACCGGAAAGCCATCGCCGGGTTCGATCGAATGAGCACCCGAGTGAATCATCAACATACCGCTCTCCTCCACGTGTCCCCATCGGGGGCCAACTTACAGCAACGCACAACACCAGGGTTTGGTTGCAAGCGTTTGCGAGTTTCGTGTCAGATTGTCACCAAGTGTCGAGATCGGGTGCTCACACCGAGGCCAAGACAAATCGCTGGCGCATCGCAACGATTGATCCACGTCAACGCTGCCTCACGCTTGGAGGCCGCATGATCCCGCAATTCGGACCCTGTTGGTTGCTATCCGCTACAGAAATGCCGCGTCCATTTCTTAGGAGATCACAAGATGGCTTTCGAGGACATCAAGGCGCAGATCGCGATGCTGCTGGCTGACACGCAGGAGCGACCGGATAACCTGCACGCGGTCTATCAGAAGGTCATGCAGGAGATCAATGAAATGAAGGCCTTCGGCATGCCGCTTCCCGAAGACCTCGTCGAACTTGAGCGCGCCCTTGAAGAGCGGTTTTCGCAAGACTTGCCGCGGAACTAACCGGATCGGAGGACTTCCATGCCAACCATCGAGCAAGAGCGTCTGTCTTTGAAACGCTCTAGATTAGTTCGCGCCGTATACCTGATTTTCTTTCTTTTCGCCTTTGGTGTCGGAGAGACAGTTCTGGGGCTGCTCGCCGTGGTGCAGTTCGTCTGGCTGCTGGCAACTGGAGAGCCGAACCGGAACTTGAGTCGGTTAGGCGCGTCGCTGGCGCGTTGGTTCGCCGACGTTGTCCGCTTTCTGACCTGCGCCAGCGATGAGAAGCCTTTTCCCTGGAAAGATTGGCCAACCGCAGACTGAGCCGTTCCTTCTACCGACGGTCACGTCAATCGCAATGTTACCAGTTGCAGCGTCCAGACTTGCGGGTGCACCGCGACGTCTAATACCAGCCCACTTATGGTTTGACCTGTCACTTTGAAGGTTCGTGACAGAGGTCATGGCGTAGGGGCGCACAGCAGTGCGCCCCTACGCTTGCGAGCACGAGTCAAACGATAGGTTGGACGGTATAAACCCATATTGGTGCTTATCTTCAACATCGTCATAGACTGCGTCCGAATCTGCCATCGCGCCGGTATGCGAAGCGGCGGCGCGGGCGCCTCTTTGGCACCAACTTGGTTCAGGTTGTCAACGGTCTTTTCCTCAACGCTCCGCGCAAAGTGATCACTGCCGTACGCTCATACAAAAAAATTCCCGGACACCGCGATCTGACGGTGGCCGGGATGCTGAAGGTGCCTGGGATGAAAAAGGCTGTGCTACTTCACGGTAAAGGTCGTCCACATGCCGGTCATATAGTGCCCTGGCACGTTACAATAGAGCAGATAGGTGCCTGGCTTCATCGTCAGGACCAGCTTGCCTGACTTGCCCGGATCGAGTTCAGCAACCTCACCAAGATCGCCGGCCTTGTCCTCGACAACACGGTTTTCGTTGGCATTGAAAGGCAACGGCTTGGTGGCATCGGGAATCGCCATGACGATCATTTCGTGCACGACGGTTTTGGAATCGTTTGAAACCTCGAAGGTCACCTCGCCGGCAGGTACCGTCGCGGGATCCGCCTTCAAGGACATCGTCGCCTTTGACATATCACCGGACATCGCCATGCCTAGCTTCATGTTCAGGTCGATATCGGCGGTAGTCTCGGTCATCGATACCTTCACCACGTAACCTGCGGCTGATGCCGGCGCAACAATGCCAACTGCCGCCAGCATCACAGCTGCGACAAGGGCGCTGTGCTTGACAAATGTCTTCATGATCCGATCCTTTACGAGCTTATGTCGCGGTTCACGACCCGTGATACCGCCGCCGCCGTCTTTGCTTTCCGAAGGCTGAAACTAACTTGCGGCCTGCGCAGTGCGTACACATTGATCAGGGTCAAGCATTTCCAGATTAGTTTTGACCGATGGCATCGAGCGTGCGTGTCAACCCTTCGGCTTCTCGTCCATCAACTGTTTTAGCTTGCGAGCCTCCCAGTTCGCTGACAGGCCAAGCCGATAGCCGAAAACGCCAATGGCATGGCCGATTATGCCAATACCCCAGCCCAAGAAGACCCACTGCACCCAGTAAGGTGGACCAGCCCAAGCATTAACCGTCAACAGACCAACCATAACGAGAACAAAGATCGTCGCGTGGACGTAGAACCCTTTGAGACGGGCAATCTGCCGCTTGGCTTTACGTAATTTTTCCTGATCGTCCATGGCCAACTCTCCCGTAACAAGACGCCGGCACGCGCGCCGACGCCTCATTTTGGTTCGGATCGGACCGCTACGCCCTGCGCTGGATCAATGATCCGTTCTGGCCGCTGCGACGTATCGGCCACCGTTGACTTCGACCACGAAATCCCGCGCAGCCGTCGCGATGCTGGAACTTTGGCGCCGCACCTGCGTTAACCCGCAATGACCAGCACCCTAAACCGCCGCGCCATATTCGTTGGGCTCCCTCTGCTGCTTGCCGGTTGTGCCTCGTCACCGCCGCAAACATCGCAACTTGCCTTACAGCCACGCGAGCCAGCGGACATTGCATCTCCCTACGGGCCAATCACCAACGAGCCGTACCCGGTACGGGCGCTCGACCTTAACAAGGTCGATCCTGACCTGTTGCGCCAACCGGTTGCCTACAACGGGCCGTACGCGGGGGGAACCGTCGTCGTCAGCATCCCCGAGCGGCGCCTGTATCTGGTTCAGCCGGATGGTTCGGCGCTGCGTTACGCGGTTGGCGTGGGTCGGGACGAGGCGCTCAATTTCCGGGGCTCGGCTGTCATCGGACGTAAAGCGGAATGGCCGAGCTGGACGCCAACCGCGAGCATGATCCAGAGCATTCCCCGCTACCGAGCCTTCGCCGGTGGCATGCCTGGTGGCGCAGATAACCCGCTCGGGCCACGCGCGCTTTATCTTTATCGCGACAATCAGGATACGCATTTCCGCCTGCACGGCACCACCGAGCCTAGAAGCATCGGTAAGGCGGTCTCCAGCGGCTGCATTCGATTGTTCAATCAGGACATCATCGATCTTTACAATCGAGTGCCCATTGGCGCTCCGCTCGTGGTATTGCAGGGCTGATAGCACAGTCTTGAAGCAAGTACCGTGTTCAATGATTATCGCATCGTGTTTTTGTCACAATGAGACCGCTGCCCTGAAAGAATGCCCATGAACGACAAGGCCGAACCGCTTGGACATCACGACGCCGTCGAAACCCGCCTGCAGGGCTCGGAAACACGTTATCGCAATATCGTCGAAGGATCCTTGCACGGCATCGTCATTCAACAGCACGGCCGCATCGTCTATGCCAACCGCGCCATGGCGGACTTGTTCGGCTTTGCCAGCCCAGGCGCCATGATCGGCCTAAGCACTTTCGATGATCTGGTAACCGAAGACGAGCGGCCGCTGTTGCGCGCCCGTACTTCGGCGGTCTACCAAGGCGACCAGGTCCAGCCGCATCCTGGCTGGCAAGGTCGCCGTCCGGACGGCCAACCGATCTGGGTGTCCTCGACCGCCCAAATATCGGAGTGGCAGGGACGCCCGGCCATCACGTCGTTTTACCTCGATATCACCGAGGAAAAGCTGGCCGAAAAGCGACAACGCTCAAGTGAGGCGAAACTGCAGCTCGGGATCGCCATCGCCGGCATCGGCCTTGGCGCCATGGATTATCTCGCCAACACCGTCACGTTGGACGCTACGGCGGCGGAGCTGTTTGCTCTGCCGGCCGACACTCCGATTTCCCGCAACGACGTGCACTCGCGATTCCATCCCGATGATGCGTCCAACATTTTTGCAAGAATGGCCGAGGCCCTCGACCCGGCTGGCCCGGGCTTCATGGCCATTGAACATCGCATTGTCAGACCGGATGGCTCGATGCGTTGGCTGAGCGCACGCAAGCAGATTGAATTTGCGGCAGTCAAGTCCGGCGAGCAAAGCCGAGCCACGACTGGCCTGTTGGCGCTGCTTGACATGTCGGACCATGCCGCAGCCGAGGAAATGACGCGCCTGTCGGAATTGCGCTACCGACGGATCTTTGAAGCCGCGCAGGATGGCGTACTGCTGCTCGACCCGGCGACCTGCAAGATCACCGACGCCAACCCGTTCATGTCGGATCTGCTCGGCTATCCGCACGACAGGTTGGTCGGCAAACAGCTCTATGAGATCGGTCTGCTCAAGGATGAAATTGCCAGCCGCGACATGTTTGAGAAGCTCAAGATCACGCATCAGGTCCGCTATGAAGATTTGCCGCTGGAAAGCCGGAACGGCCAGACCCGGGAAGTTGAAGTCGTGGCCAATCTGTATGACGAGGAAGGCCAGAACGTCATTCAGTGCAACATCCGCGATATTACGGAGAGAAAGCGGACCGAGGAGCACAACAAACTGCTCATGTTCGAGGTCAACCATCGCGCCAAGAATTTACTCTCTGTTGTGCTATCGGTCGCCCAGCATACGGCACGCGACGGCAATCCAGCGACCTTTGTGGCACGCCTGTCTGAGCGCATCCAAGGCCTCGCCGCCAGCCAGGACCTGCTGGTCAAGAACCAATGGCGCGGGGTCGAGCTGATCGATTTGGTCGAAGCACAACTTGCCCACTTCAAGGATCTCGTTGGCACGCGCGTGCTCATCGAGGGTCCGCCAATGCGTCTGACGCCAGCAACCGCCCAGGGCATCGGCATGGCGCTGCATGAGCTTGCCACGAACGCCGGAAAATACGGCGCATTATCGAACGACGAGGGCCGCGTGCACGTCTCCTGGGAACTCAATCCGCGCCTGAAACCCACGTTTTCGATGTCATGGCTGGAGCAGGACGGCCCCCCTGTTGCCCCCCCGACCCAGAAAGGATTTGGTCAAACCGTGACCGGACGCATGGTGGAAGCGGCTGTCAACGGCAAGGCCGAGATCGACTATTTTAAGAATGGGCTATCGTGGAAATTGTGCGCGCCTCTGACCGACACATCGGAGAAGCGGCGCATGGAAGCTGCGGCGCTGGATACAATGAAGTAAGGAGCAGTCGAATCCCGATGCCCCGTCGACAATTTTCCGCCGGCGGGGCATCGTGCCAATTCCCAGGCACTACTTGGCCTTCAACACCTGGCCACGAATTTCGCCATTCTTGTTGGCAGCCGTATGCACGTTAATGTACCATTTGCCGGCTAGTAGTTCAGCAGCCTGCGCATCCGTGATGGCTGCCGAACCTGCCATTGGACTGGCCGTGCCCTTGATTGGCACCGCCACGCCGGCATTGGCGCCCGCATCGGCCGGCCCGTGGAAATGCGCCGCCGTGGCGTCGCCCGACAGGCCAGAGAACGTGACTGTCCAGGTCAGCGTCTTGCTCGCCGTATCGTAGCTCACGTCGCCGGTGCCAGTACCCTTGCTGTCGTTGGGTGGCACGGTGCTGGCCGCGGTCAGGTCCGCCTTGAGGGATACTGTCTCGGCGCTTGCCGGTGCTGCCGCAAAGGCCAGAGCGGCGAGCGCCAATCCGGTCAGTCCAGCGCCTAGAACTTTCATGCGCATATCTTTGACTCCTGTAAGTTACCAGTTCAACAAACACCAGTCTCATCATAAAATCGGCACATTGCATTTTTTTGTTCGGCGCCTGGCTAGTGCCCAAGCCAGAAACTCTCGAATGTGGCCTCGGGTTCCATGTTCACAAGGATGTGACGATCATACTCCAGATTGCGACACCAGTTGTTTCGAGTCTTGTTTAACCCGCGGGCGCAATGCGCCAAATTTTGTTGCCCACGTCGTCTGCCACCAGGACCGTGCCGTCTTTTGCGATGGCAACTCCAACCGGCCGGCCGAAGGCCTCGGCCCCGTCACGAAAGCCGGTAAGCACGTCTTCTATTGGTCCGGCCGCCTTGCCTCCCGCAAAGGGTACGAAAATCACCTTGTAGCCGCTCGGCGGCGAACGGTTCCAAGATCCGTGTTGGCCAACGAACGCACCCGAAGTGAAATGATCGGGCAGACGCCCCTTGGATCCCGCCGCGGCCACGTAAAATGCCAACCCGAGCGAAGCCGTGTGCGGGCCAAGCGCGTAATCCGGCGCGACAGCCTTGGCCACCAGATCGGGCCGGGGCGGTTGGGGCCGGGCATCGATATGTTGGCCGTAGTAGCTGTAGGGCCAGCCGTAGAAAGCCCCATCCTGAACCGACGTCATGTAGTCAGGCACCAGATCGCTGCCCAGCTCGTCACGCTCGTTGACCGTCGTCCAAAGAGCGCCGGACTCGGGCTGCCAGGCCAGCCCATTGGGATTTCGCAAACCAGACGCAAACTCCCGTGCCTGACCGCTGGCGAGATCGATTTCCAGGATGGAGGCGCGGTTGGTCTCGTTCTCGATACCGTTTTCGGCGATGTTGCTGTTTGAACCAACGGTCGCGTAGAGCCGCTTGCCGTCGCGGCTGGCGATTATGTTCTTGGTCCAATGATGATTGATGGTGCCGGCCGGCAAATCTGCAATCTTGGCGCCCAGTGTAGTGATCGACGTTGCACCTGGTGTGTAGGCAAATCGCAGCACTGCGTCGGTATTGGCGACATAGAAATCATTACCGATCAACGCCATGCCAAACGGCGAATGCAGTCCGGTCAGGAATGCCGTCTTGGTCTCAGCGACACCATCGCCATCGGCATCGCGCAACAAGGAGATGCGTTCCGCGCTCGGCACGCCCGCGCCGACACTCGACATCAGCAGCCCCATGACCCAGCCTTTGATGCCCTTGTTGTTGTCGGGCCGCGGTGGCGCATTGCTTTCTGCGACCAGCAGGTCGCCATTGGGGAGTGTATAAAGCCAGCGCGGATGATCGAGGCCTTCGGCAAAAACACTTACGGAAAGTCCGGCTGCCGGTGTCGGCATCTTGCCGCTTGGCCATCCGACGGCCTTGGCAACATTCACGGTTGGAATCAGAATCGTCGGCACCGGCGATGGCAATTTAGGATCAGGCCCTGTTCCTGCCTCAGTCGTTTCAGTCGCCTTGTCGCTGCAGGCCGCCAGAAGCGGCACGAAAAGCAGGGACGCCAAGATCGCTTTGAACCGCATGAACACCAAGCCTCCAACACCGCGCTTGAGCACAAGCCCGGCCCGCACACATGACTATAACGCGCCAGCCCCTGATCCGTTCCGTGGTCCTTAGAGACCACAAGGATGAGGTGCCATCGGAACTTAATACTAGCCGGTTGCGTTGTGATGACAGGGTCCAAGAAGTTGAACCTCAGATATTTGATCGCAACAATAGGAACACAACAATGAAGATGGCAATCTCAGCGACAGCCTTGGCCATGAGCTTGTTTGCGATGCCGGCATTTGCCGCATCTGAGACCGCTTATCCGGCCGACACAGCGCCTGCAGCAAAAGCAGCCGCACCAGCTGCGACGACCGCACCGGCTGCCACCACCGCTGCTCCAGCCGCAACCATTGACCCGGCTGCAAACGCGGCTGCTCCAGCAACAACGACCGCTCCGGCGGCAACCACGACGACCGCCGACAAGGTGCCGCCCAAGGTCATTGGCACACCCGATGCTATGGCTCCCGACGGGGCAACTCCAGCCGCCGCCGACATCGTGCCGCCCAAGATTAACATTGCTCCGGCCGGACAGAGCATGCCGGTTGTCTGGTACAGCCAGACGAACAGTGAAATGCGCGCCAGCAAGCTGATTGGTGCGTCCGTGCGCAACCCGGCCGGCGAGACCATCGGCGACGTCAATGAAGTGTTGTTGGACAACAGCGGCAAGATCAACGCCGTGGTGATCGGGGTCGGAGGCTTTCTCGGCATGGGCGAGCGTGAGATCGCCATTGCCTTCAGTTCACTGAAGATGACGCACGATGACGACGGTCGCAACCTGATTACGATCGATGCAACCAAGGACACGCTCAAGGATGCGCCAGTCTGGACCTGGCCGAAGGTGTAACTGTCGAGGCCTCGATTTGACAAGCGGCCCCGGCACGACATGCCGGGGCCGCTTTGTTTGTAACGTATTACGACTTCAGGTCCGCCACTGACTGCAGTGAGGTTTCGATCGCCCAGGCGAAGCCGTCCTGGGGATAGCTTAAAGCTATCGACGCATTCAAGGCCTGCTTGACCATCCGCTCAAATACCATGTGGCCAAAGCCGTTTCTCTCCGGTGGGATCACAACGGGTCCGCCGCGCTCTTGCCACGTCATCTGAAACTTCGGATCGGGCGGCTCGGGCTGTACCTGCCACGACACGACAACCTTTCCCTGCGGCCTGCTCAAGGCACCATACTTCGTGGCATTGGTCGCCAGTTCGTGCAACGCCATCCCGATCGACTGCGCTGCCACCGGCGTTAACATCAGTGTTGGGCCGGCAAGCTCGACGCGCCCGCTGGACTCCTCGGCGAACGGCCGCAACTGCGCTCGAACCAAAGCTGCGATGTCCGCACCCTGCCAGTTCTGGCTGACCAGCAAATCATGTGAGGCGGCCATACCTTGCAGACGTTGGCTGAAGCGCGACTGAAATTCGTCATAGTTTCGGCTGCTACGGCCCGTTTGCGTCGCCATGGCTTGAATAATGGCCAGCAGATTTTTTGATCTGTGCGACACTTCGCGCAGCAGGAATTGGATATTGTTTTCTTGTTCCTTGCGACGGGTTATGTCGAGATTTGTGCCGATCATCCGTACCGGTGTTCCGGCAGCGTCACCGAGCGTCTCGCCATGTGCCGAGATCCAGCGGATATCCCCGTTCGGCAGGATAATGCGGAATTCATCTTCATAGGCACCGAGCTTGGCGATCGCCAGTGCGCGGGCGGCGGCGACACGTCTGCGGTCATCGGGATGCACACGTTCCAGGAAGGACTGAACCGTCCTGGCAGCATCGTCAGTCGGCGGCCGGAAGCCGAACAGGTCCTCGAAGGTTTCCGACACTGACGCGGTCTGTTGCGTCAGCTCAAGGTCGACATAAGCCAGCCGTGCAGTTCTCTGCGCCAAGTGCAGACGCTCCTCGCTTTGGCGTAACCGGGTCGCCCTGGATTTGAGTTCGATCGAGGCGTATCGCAATGCCAATGCGACGGCATTCGTCTCAGCCACCGGTGAAACAAATACCGCAGGAACGTCATTGCCTTTCAGTGAATTTGCTGTGCCCGACAATGCTTGCAGGGGTTCGATGATCCAGCGCGCGAACTGCGCAGCCATGGCAAGAGCCAAGCTCAAAAGCGCAAGGCCTCCCAACGCCAGCGCCAGTTGCGAGCGACGGATTTCTGCATCGACCAGCGCCTGCGGAACAACGGCGCTCACAAACCAGCCCGACACTTTCGAACGCGCGATGGCGCGGATCGTGGGCACATCTTTAAGATCCAGGGTCGCGACCGCGCCCCCCGTTTGACCATGCATCGCATTGACGATGTCAACGGGCAGCGGCTTGCCGACGAACTCCTCCTGGTCTCTCGAGCGCGCCACCAGGTGGTCAGTGCGATCGGAAATGCCGGTCGTCCACTCCGCCGGCAGATGCATGCCGTTCATGAGTTCGAGCAGGTGGCCGGCATCGATCACCATCACCAGGCTGTGGTTCGGCAGGCCCTCCACCTTGAGCGGAATCGTCAGGCCGTAGACCCATTTATGCGAGAGTGCGCCGAGTACTACATCGGAAACATATGGCTTTCCGGCCGCCAAGGCGCGTCGCTCATCGTCGGGAATGGGTGGTTTGGGCAGCGGCGCCCCGTAAGGCACGCGCGTGTTCACCAGTTGCTGGCCCGTGGCATCAGCGACGGCTAGATAGGTGCCGGCGCGCTTGACGGCCAGAGTGGCCTGGGCATGAAAGCCGGCAAAGTCATGCTCCTTTAGGCGGTCTGACAGCGCTAGCGTATCGAGCAACGTGAGCAGCCGCTCGAAATCCCGATCGACATTGTCGGCAAGATCAGCAGCTACCTGCACCAGACGCTGCTCGTCCTGTGATCTTTGCAGGTCCGCGAACCGCTTGACCAGATAGCCCGAGAACAGCAACGCCGGAATGAGCAGTGCGAGGGTCATCATGAACAAGAGCGTTCGCACAGGCCGCGGTCGAAGCAACCACGCCTGCAAATCACCACAGAAACGCCCCACTGAGATTGGGCCGAAGTCGCGCGGCATGTTCAGCCCCCTAAGTCAAACTGCAATTCGCCCGAACTCCATGAATGAGCTTTATCCATCAGTTTTAAATGCATCATTGCAAGTCCAAAATTTACATTCAGAAATCAATGGAAGAGGTCCATCCGCCAGCGCCCCAGACCTGCGTTTCGCAGCTCAATGGGATGGCAGTACGAACGGCATCGATCAGCTGCGATTGGTACGTTTCGCCTGCTCACTGACCGATATCTGACGACGGTTGACGGTCTGGATTGAGCGCACCAACCGTCGTTAGATCGTTGCAGTGACTACTGCTTGGTATTTGCGCGTTTGGTGACGGCATCCAAGTGAGTCAAGCAACCCGGCATGTCTTTGGCCGCCATCATGTCGCCGGCCATCTTCATTTCCTTCATTGCCTCCTCTTGCGCAGTTTTGTCGGTCATTGCTTTAAGCTGGATGTCCAACTTGTCCATTTCAGCCTGGGTGCATTCCATGGCGAATGCTGAGCCTGCGAACGCCGACATCAGTGCGGCGATGATGATGGTCCTGAACATATTGACTCCTTGCAGCGGTTGGTTGCGGACTTGTTTGTCCGCTCAAACAACGCGAACACGAAACAATCGTTCCCATATTGTGAACACCCATCGCATGCCCTGACGCAACCAACCCGATGCTCGCGCGTTGTGGCGTTTGGAAGCGTTGCAGGCGCAAGGCTTCCCACTCAACAGGAGCACCCTCAGATGAAGTCCAACAATGAGAAGACCCCGCGAGCCGATGCAAAACCACAAGACCGTGGCGGCGCCTTGAATAAACCGAAAGCATCAGCTGCGAACGTCAATACTGACGACATCGGCGGTGACGAGCACGGTCGCGATATCGTTGCCGAAGCGCAGGGCGACCGTGGCGGCGACCAGAAACGGGATCCCAACCGCGATCCCAAGAAGCCGAACCAGCAGCCAACAACCAAGCCTTCTGACAGCGCAGGCAAGCCGACACACGAGCGACAGGGCGGACAGGGCAAGCCGAACCAACAGCCCAACCCGTCGCGCTGATAGGTCGAACATTGGCGAATTTTTCGAGGGCGACACCACAGTCGCCCTCTTTTTTGTGCCGCCATGTGTTCGATTGTCAGCGAAGTTGGAAAATTTGTAAGAAACTAATCACAACAGGGAACCGATTGCTAGCTGCCGAGTTATTCAACCAGAGCCTGGCAGACGCCCCCCGTCCTCCCGCCAGTCTCTCGCCCGCGGCGCTTCCCCCCCGAAAGCCGCGGGCATTTTTTTTGCGACTGCGGGGTCACGCGCTCGCCTGGTGCCGCCGCGGCAACTGCGCCCGCATGCCAAAGAACAGCGCCTGACTGATGACCGCGCGCACCATGTTCGATTCGAACGGCTTGGTGATCAGGAACGTCGGTTCCGGCCGAATGCCGGTGAGCAGGCGTTCCGGAAATGCCGTAATGAAGATGACGGGGACATCGAACTCAAGCAGGATATCGTTCACGGCATCGAGCCCAGAACTGCCATCGGCCAGCTGGATATCGGCAAGCACCAGCCCGGGGCGCTTTTGCCGCGCCGCCGCCACCGCTTCGCCGTGAGTTCGCGCCAGCCCCGTGACCCGATGCCCAAGCCCCTCCACCAGGCCCTCCAGATCAATCGCAATCAACGGCTCATCCTCGATGATGAGAACGTCGGTCGCCACCTGTTCGGCGATTTCACGACCGGCCTGGCCAATCAAGTCGGACACTGTCGCGGCCGGCGCATTGAGGATCGAGGCAACTTGCGCACTCGTAAACCCCTCGACCGAGGACAGCAGGAAGGCCTGGCGTGGCAGAGGTGTGATCGATCCGAGGGTCCCATCCGTGACATGACCGTCAGGATCTTCGCTCGACGCTCCGCGGTTCAGTTCAACCGAGTTCCACACTTTCAGGAAATTCCGGTACAGGGCAACGCGCGGTTCGACATCGGCAGGAAAACTCTCAGGCGCCACAACCAACGCCTCAAGCACCGCCACCACGTACGCGTCGCCACCCTCCTGGCTGCCGGTCAGCGCGCGCGAAAAACGCCGCAGATATGGAAGATGCGGCGCGATGCTCTCGGAAATTGACATGTCTTCCATCCTCACTGTTCGTCGCGTGCCGGGTGCGAGACCTCTCCCCCAACCAAGCCAAAACGCGGCAGGGCCAGATTGGTTCCATGCCGACGGAACCTTTCATGAGGTAGTGCGTTTTGCAAGCATGGTTGATCGGAAGCAAGGTAATTGGGAAGATGATCGGCAGTGGGCTAGCAGGCTCGTCCTGGCAGCGCTTTGGGCGCGTCCGGCGTGACGAGCCCACTGCCGAATTGTATGGGGAGGGACCTCCGATGACCGTAGTGAGTGGGAAGCCGAAGCCGGGCGACGAACCAGCTGCGGCTGAGTCGGGAAAGCTTGATTCAGATCATGGCGGCAAAGATACCGATATGCAGATCTCTCGAGGAAATGGTGTCGACGATCGCGGGCAGGTGCCGGTGGTTGGCGAAGACATCCAGAAGCATTTGGGGCGGAAGCTGAAGGCGTCCTATGACGAATTGGTCCGTCAGCCCGTCCCCGACAAGTTCCGCCAGCTCCTGGAGGAATTGGAGCGTCAGGAGAAAAAGTTGTGAACGGAGCGCCGCAATCCCTGCGTGATGAGTTGGTGCGGTCCATTCCGAATCTGCGGGCGTTTGCCATGTCGCTGTGCGGAAATTCGGCGCGTGCTGATGACCTCGCGCAAGAGACCTTGATGAAGGCCTGGGACAAGTTAGCAACATTTGAGGAGGGGACGAACCTGAAGGCTTGGCTGTTCACGATCTTGCGCAACTTATTTTTTTCCGAGCAGCGCAAGCGCCGGCGCGAGGTCGAGGATGCCGACGGTCAACTCTCCGCGCGACTTGCGGTGCATCCCGAGCAACTTGGGCATATGGATGCTTGCGATTTTCTCGATGCCTTGCTGCAGCTCCCGATCGAGCAGCGTGAAGCCCTGGTTCTGGTCGGCGCCGAGGGCTTTTCCTATGAAGACGTCGCCGCCATTTCCGGCTGTGCAGTGGGCACCATCAAGAGCCGCGTCAACCGCGCCAGGCAGCGCCTGACCGAAGTGCTCGGCTTGGCGAACGCATCCGATTTTGGCCCAGACCGTATGTCGCAAGCCGTGATCGCCCACGGGCCTCTGGTTCGGCACAAGTAACGCCAAACTGTTCCCGGTACCACCGCACGCGTCATTACATCGATGGGTTTTGTCCCGGCCCTGACAATGGCACGGAACCGAACGGTCGTTCGCACGTTTACGTTGCATTGGTTGCGGCGTTCAATGGCGCGAGTTCATGTCCCAGGTACCAAAATCTCAACGCGGACGCCGCCCGCTGGTGGCGGATTCGTTTCTGACCATTGTCGTCATCGCGCTTCTCGCACAATCTGCGGTGGGAGTGTCGATCTGGCTGTTCTATCTGACAACTTTATAACGGTTACTCATTGATCCTGATGGTTTTTTTTGTTGCTCTTCCGGAACTCTTGTCCGGCACGGGCGTTACCTCGGCAACACTTGCGCGGTTACGGCGATGCATCAACCGCAACCCACCGCTAGCAAAGGAGTATGCCATGAAGCGCATTTTGGCCCTCGCCTGCATCGTTACTGCCGTGGCGGCCTCTCCTGCAATGGCAATCACTGACGATGAGTGCGCTGCTGCCTGGGCGCGCGCCGACGTCAACAAGGATGGCGTGGTCACGGTCGCGGAAGACAGCCAATACTTTGTGGCACTTCGGCTTGCGGGCAAGCCCATCGACGAAGGCAAACTGAGCTACGCCCGTTATCTAAGGAACTGCCAGACCGGCGTTTTAACCACAGCAGCTCCAGATGCTGTCGCCCCATTTGCCGGCGCCAACAGCTTCACTGAAAGCCAGGCCAGGGATCGGGCGGTTGCCGATGGCCTCACCAACGTGTCGTCGCTCCAAAAGGACGACAACGGTGTTTGGCGCGGCACCGCGACCAAAGGGTCGATCACCACAAGAGTTGCCGTCGACTACCAGGGTAACGTCGTCTTGCAATAGTCCAGCATTGAAGGAGAACGACCATGCAAACCTACAGCAAAGTCTATGACAACTTCGCGCAAGCAGAACGCGCCGTTCTGGATCTCCAGGACGCAGGTGTTGCGTCGAACGACATCAGTCTTGTTGCCAACACGGGCGTAAAAGTGGTGCTGGCCGAAGATGACGATCTGGCGGCATTCGCAACCGGCGCTAGCCTCGGCTCGCTGGCCGGTGGTGGCGTGGGTCTCCTGACCGGTCTTGGCCTGATGGCAATCCCCGGGGTTGGTCCGGTGGTTGCAGCTGGCTGGCTAGCCAGCACTGCTGTCGGCGCAATTGCTGGGTCAGCGACGGGCGGACTGATCGGCGCCCTGGTCGGCACCGGGCTGCACGAAAATGACGCTTACCTTTACACCGAAGCTGTGCGTCGGGGCGGTAGCCTCGTGACCGTGCAAACGTCACTCGCGCCTGAACGGATCGAAGCCATCCTCAATCGCCACGGGCCAATCAATCCATGGGCGAGCCGTCAGGACTATGAGACCGCGGGTTGGAAGCAGTCCGATGCAAGTTTGCCTACCTATCAGCCCGAGCGCACAACACCCGAGCAAAGCCAACGCCTGTAATTCGAGTTCGCCTGCGTCACGACCGCACCGCCTCCGGCCGCCTGACTTGCGGCCGGATTAGCCTTGCCGGCCATTCACAACAGCTGCAACTTCAACAATCATGCGCGATCAGAATATCGATGCCCTGTCCCACTCTTCTTGCGGAACCAAATCGAAACTGAGGCGTTATCGCTGTGAGCCCGGCAGCGCCAGTGCTCAGCCGTTACACTCACCCGCGAAACATCGCGAGCCATGAAGGAGATATCTCATGAACTGGGATCAGATCGCAGGCAATTGGAAGCAGATGGAAGGTAAGGTCAAGGAGAAATGGGGTAAGCTGACGGATGACGACATCAGCGTCGCCGCCGGCAAGCGCGAGCAACTCGTCGGCACCGTCCAGAAGCGCTACGGCATCGCCAAGGACGCTGCGGAAAAGCAGATCGACGAGTGGGCCCAGAGCACCAAGGACGCCCTGTAGTCTTATCACCTCTGCACAAAATGCGCTCCATGGTCCGGTCCCTTCGGACTGTGGAGCCTCGCAGTTGAGGGTGCCATGACGATTTCGACGATCCTCTTGATCATTCTTGTATTGGCACTGCTCGGTGCGCTCCCATCCTGGCCGCACAGCCGCGGTTGGGGTTACCGCCCGTCGGGTGTCCTCGGCACCATTGTGATCGTCCTCCTGATCCTTGTCCTGTTGGGACGGATTTAGCCGCAGCGACTGCGCTCAATTAAAAACAGCCGTCGAAAGATTTGACCACTTACTCTCATTCAGACTTGCAAATAGTGTCGGTCGGGGTTCACGGCGTGCAGCGCAAGCTGGGCGCACCCACGTGCAATGTGCGTGCGTTGACAGGGTTGCTGCAAGCCGCCCCTACACCATGAGGCCTTTTCGTCCTAGCGCCAAGTCAGTCAGAAAAAACCGCCGCGACCCTCGAGCTTGCGTCCGGCAACAGGTCAAAAGAAACTTTGGGCGGTATAAACCCAGCTAACTGACGCAACCTAACTGAGCCTTGAAACACCAGGTGGAGAGTTCACTATGCAGCCGACACACAACACGCTTGCCGAAGCCATTCGGGCACAATCAATTGAACTGCTGAACAAGCATCTGGCCGCGGCTATTGATCTGCATGCACAGGTCAAGCAGGCGCATTGGAATGTGCGCGGACCTGGCTTCATTGCCATTCACGAGTTGTTCGACAAGGTCTCCGAGGCTGTCGAGGACTTCTCCGATCAGCTGGCCGAGCGCGCCGGCGGGCTCGGCGGCACGGCGCACGGCACGGTTCAGGTGGCAGCGGAACGCTCTTTCCTCATTCCCTACCCGCATGGCATCGCCGACGAGAAACAACACGTCTTTGCCGTCGCCGGCAGCCTCGCCGCTTTTGGCCAATCGGCCCGCGAAGCTATTGGCCAAGCGACGAAATTCGGTGATGTCGACACGGCAGATCTGTTCACGGAAGTATCGCGCGGCATCGATCAGCAGCTATGGTTCGTAGAATCGCATCTGGCACCCAGGAGTGACGAGACGGCTGTCGCTGCCAAGCCCGTCACCAAGCCGCGCTAACCACGGCGAGCGGATTGAATGCCAGAGGGCCCATACGATTCGACGTTGAGTACAGACGGCCCAGGCGCCGGCACCCTTGGGCTGCGCCCCTGCATCGCGACCTGGGAAAACGAAGGCGGAGCGGTTTTTCTGTCCCCCGCTGCGGCTCATCCATTTTCGCACGCAGCGCGAACGAAATCGAAGTGAACTTAGGATCCTTGGATGCCCCCGACCAACTGATGCCAACCTACGAAAGCTGGATCCTCTGTCGCAAGTCCTGGTTGCCGCCGTTTCCGCTCGCGAGACGATACGAACGAGATCGTGACGCCACGAGTCGCTTTGAGGAGTAGGTCACGCGCTCGATCGCGCGCATGAGGCCTGCGGCGGCGACCGTTACTTCTTCCCCAGCGTTTTCACCTGATGGATGTCGAAGCCAAGCTCGGCCACCTGCCACCAGAAATAGCTGTCGTTGCGGAACTGCACCCAGTTGTCGAAGATCTTTTTGTAGGCCGCGTTCTTGGCTGAGGTCTCGGCGTAGAGTTCGTCGGAGGCCTTGTGCGCGGCCTCCATCAGATCGGCGGGGAACGCCTTGAGCACTGCGCCGGCCTTCAGCAGGCTGCGCAGGGCCGCCGGATTGCGCTGATCGTAGCGCGCGCACATGATCGAATTGGCCTGATGCGCGGCGGCGACCACGATCACTTTGTAATTGGCCGGCAGGCTCTCCCATTTGGCGGTGCCGATGAACAGATGCAGCATGGCGCCGCCCTCCCACCAGCCCGGATAGTAGTAGTTCTTGGCCACCTTGTAGAAGCCGAGCTTCTCGTCGTCATAGGGGCCGACCCATTCGGCGGCATCGATGGTGCCCTTCTCCAGTGCCGAGTAGATTTCGCCGCCGGGGATCTGCTGGGCCACCACGCCGAGCTTGGCCATGACCTGACCGGCATAGCCGCCGATGCGCATCTTCAGGCCCTTCAGATCGGCGACCGACTTGAGCTCGTCGCGGAACCAGCCGCCCATCTGGCAGCCGGTGTTGCCCATCGGAATGGCGTGGATGTTGTAGGTCTTGTAGAACTCGTTCATCAGGTCGTTGCCGCCCCCTTCGAACATCCAGGCGTTCTGCATGCGGGCGTTGAGGCCAAACGGAATGGCGGTGCCGAAGGCGAAGGTCGGGTCCTTGCCGACATAGTAGTAGGACGCCGTGTGCGCCATTTCGACCGTGCCATCGGTGACGGCGTCGGCGGCCTTGAACGGCGGTGAGATCTCGTTGGCGGGAAACACCTGGATCTGGAATTTGTTGTCGGTCGCCTCCGCGACGATCTTGGAGAACACTTCGGCGGCGCCAAAGATGGTGTCGAGCGCCTTGGGAAAGCTCGAGGTGAGGCGCCATTTCAGTTCCGGCCCGGTCTGAGCGATGGCGGGGGAAGCGACGGCAACGCCTGCAGCGGCGCCGATGCCACCGGTGGCGCTGGCCTTCAGGAATTTGCGCCGATCGATCTTGGTCATGAGGTTTCCTCCCTAAGCTTTAGTTCAATTTCAGTTCCGGAACTTCAATGTCGGGAACCTGGATGTTCAATTCGATTGGCGTCTCGGGCACCACGGCCTTCTTGTCCGGCAGGACCAGCCCCGGAAAGGCGATGATCAGCCCAACCATGATCAGCTGGATGATGACATAGGGCACCGCCCCCCAATAGATCTGCCCGCTGGTCACCGGCTCGGTCAGCTTGCCCGTGACATCGTCGCGATACGCATGGGTCGGCGCAACCGAGCGCAGGTAGAACAACGCAAAGCCGAAGGGCGGGTGCATGAACGAGGTCTGCATGTTGACGCCAAGCAGCACGCCAAGCCAGACGAGGTCAATACCCAACGCCTGCGCCGGCAGCACCAGCAGCGGCACCACGATGAACGCCAACTCGAAGAAGTCGAGAAAGAACGCCAGGAAGAAGATCAGCGCGTTGATGACGATGAGGAAGCCGATCTGGCCGCCGGGCAGGCCGGTGAGCAAGTGCTCGACCCAGATATGGCCGTTGACGCCGTAGAAGGTGAGCGAGAACACGCGTGCGCCGATCAGGATGAACAGCACGAAGGAGGCCAGCCGCGCCGTTGATTCGGCTGCCTGCCGCACCAGATTGAAATTGAGCTTGCGGTTGATCAGCGCCAGGAATAGCGCCCCGACCGCGCCCATCGCCCCGCCATCGGTCGGCGTGGCAATGCCGCGAAAGATGGTGCCAAGCACCAGGAAAATCAGAATCAGCGGCGGCAACAGATCGGAGACGACGCGCATCATGGCAGTGGCGATGGCCGGGCGCGGTGATCGCCAAAGCGTGCTACCGGCGCAGGCTGTGGCGAGCGCCGCGGCGGCGTGAACGAGTGGCGCAATCAGCAGCGCATAGAGGATCGCGATCAAACCGCCGAAGGCCGAATGTCCGGCAAAGTCGAGCCCGGCGATGGCCGAGGCCGCGACCGCCAGCGACTGGAAAACCAACCAGGCGCTAGCAGCCATGAGGAGAACACCGAGAGCCTGGGCGAGCGGTCTTGGCCCGTAGCGGCAGACCAGGAAAAAGCCGTAATAGATCGCCACCAGCGCGCCGAACTTGAGCGCTGTGCTCCAAAGCAGGCTGTCTCCCGCCAGTCCAAAGACCGGCGACAGGAACGGCACCACAACGTCATAGATGGCAAACCCGATCGCGGGCACGAACAGGATCACCATGGCCCAGACCATCAGCAGGATCGGCATGGCGACCGCGCGCATGACGCTTGGGTAATCGGCGCCCGCGCCGAAACTGCGCGCTGCGGGCGGCAGTGCCGGCGCGGACGCGGGGCGCACAATCGTCATGCCAAACACGAAGAGCGCGTAGAACGCGGCCAGCAGCACGCCCGGCACCACTGCGCCGAGATACATGTCGCCGACCGGCTTGCCGAGTTGCTCGGCCATGATGATCAGGACAAGGCTGGGCGGGATGATCTGCGCCAGCGTGCCCGAGGCGGCGATGGTGCCCGAGGCCAGGCGCCGGTCGTAGCCGTAGCGCAGCATGATCGGCAGCGAGATCAGCCCCATGGCGATCACCGAGGCGGCGACCACGCCGGTGGTGGCGGCCAGCAACGCCCCGACAAACACCACGGCATAGGCGAGGCCGCCGCGTACCGAGCCGAACAGTCGCCCGACCGTGTCGAGCAGCTTTTCCGCCATGCCGCTGCGTTCCAGGATCAAACCCATGAAAGTGAAGAACGGCACCGCCAGCAGCGTTTCGTTGGCCATGGTGCCGAACACGCGTTGCGGCAACGCCTGCAGGAAATTCGGCTCGAACAGGCCGAGCGCAATGCCGATGACGGCGTAGAACAGGCCCAGCGCCGCCAGCGAAAAACTGACCGGGTAACCGAGCAACAGGAACAGCACGAGGCTAACGAACATGATCGGCGCCATGTTCGTGATCAGGAATGCGATCATGCCCTGGCCCCGGACATCGGATCTTTGGCCGCGTCCGGCGTGGACTCGGGCCCGTGCCCGCCGGCACCCGATGGCTCAGGCAACAGGCCGCGCATGACGGCGATATGCTTGATGATTTCGGAGACACCCTGCACCGCCAGCATGATGAAGCCGGCAACGATGAAGGCGTAGGCCGGCCACAGCACCAACCCGCCAGAACTGTTGGAATATTCCCAGCGCGTCGGTCCACCAGCCAGCATCGCGGCGGTATCGCCAACGATGCGCTCGACCACCAGGATGAACTGGCCAAAGAAGTGGGGCACGCTGTTCCATTCAGCGCCGTTGACGACCGAGCGGCCGAGCACCGCCCAACTCAGGACAATCATCAATAGGGTAAATGGCATCAGGAACAGCAAGTGGCCGCCGAGTTCCAGCCAGTGGCGCGTCTGCCGCGGCATGCGTGCAAACAACAGATCGATGCGGATATGTTCGCGCCGCTGCAAGGTCCAGGCCGAACACAGCATGAAAGTGGCGCCGAACAGGTACCACTGCACTTCCAGCCAGGCGTTCGAGCTCGAATCGAACAGCTTACGGATGATGGCATTGGCGGCGCTTATGACAATCGAGGCGACAATCAGCCACGAGGCCCAGCGCCCGATCGTTGAATTGACGCGATCAATGGTGCGCGCAATCGCGAGCAAGCGCTGCATGGACTGTGTTCCCTCGTTTTGCAGCGTCGCCCGGACCGGGTCTGACCAGTTGCTGCGGACTACGCCTTCAGTAGCCGCGCCACGTCACGCGCGAAATAGGTCAGCACGCCCGCCGCGCCGGCGCGCTTGAAGGCCAGTAGGCTCTCCAGCATCACCTTGTCGCGGTCCAGCCAACCGTTCGCCGCCGCCGCGCTCAGCATGGCGTATTCGCCCGACACCTGATAGGCGAAGGTTGGCACCCGGAAGGTTTCATGCACGCGCCGCACAATGTCGAGATAGGGCATGCCCGGCTTCACCATAACCATGTCGGCGCCCTCGGCCAGATCCAGGCCGACCTCCCGGATGGCCTCGTCGCCATTGCCGGGGTCCATCTGATAGCTGCGCTTGTCGCCCTTCAGTGCCGCCTTGGAGCCGAGGGCATCGCGGAAGGGGCCGTAGAAGGCCGAGGCGTATTTCGCCGCATAGGCCATGATCTGCGCGTTATGGTCGCCCTTGGCCTCCAGCGCCGACCGGATGGCGCCGATCCGGCCGTCCATCATGTCGGAGGGGGCAAGGATATCGCAGCCGGCCTCGCGCTGGACCAAGGCTTGGCGCACCAGCACCGCGACGCTGGCATCGTTGACGATGGCGTGCCCGTCCATCAGGCCGTCATGACCGTGCGATGTATAGGGATCGAGCGCCACGTCGCAGAGCACGCCAAGCTCGGGAACAGCTTTCTTGATCGCTCGCACGGCCCGGCAGACGAGGTTGTCCGGGTTCAGCGCCTCGCGGCCGTCTTCGCTCTTGAGCGCGCTGTCGGTGGCGGGAAACAGCGCCAACACCGGAATGCCCAAGGACCGCGCCTCCTGGGCTGCCAGCACGGCTTGATCGACGCTGAGACGCTCGACGCCTGGCATCGAGGGCACCGGCACGCGCATATCCTTGCCATCGACGAGGAACAGCGGCCAGATCAGATCATCGACCGTCAGATTGTTCTCTCGCACCAGCCGGCGTGACCACTGGCTTGAGCGGTTGCGGCGCGGACGTGTGGCGGGGAAGCCGGCGGCGATTGCGGTCGGGCGGGGCGAGCGAGCGGGCGTATCCATCCCGGGGTCCTTTCGGAGCGTGCGGCAAGCGTCAAGCCTACAGCGCTAGCACCGCACGGCCGCCCCGTGAACCCCCGGCGGCTGCAACTACTCGCAGAACGCCGCGCCCGAACGAGGCGCGAGGTCGACGTGGAAATGTTCACGGTGCGCGTCGTTGGCCTCAGGCCCGAGCACGGTGCCGAACATAGTGCAGGCGCTAGCGTGGATGGCGTGGATGAAGTTCGCAGCCGGCGTGGCCGGTTTTGGCACCACCAGCCCCAGCGCCGCCGCTTCATCGTGCATGGCCTGACGGATAGCGCTCGATCCCAGATGTTGCTTGGCGGCTGTCTCGGCCGACAATGCTGCTGCCGGCGGGGTGGCGATCACGGTACCGTCGGCGCGAGCGACCTTGGCGGCAAAGCCGGCGGCGGCAGCGGGCTTGGCGCTCTTGGCCGTTGCGATCAGATCGCGCAGCACCGGTCCCCAGTTGTCCTTGACGTTAACCGTACTGCCATTGGCGAGCGTGAACGAGCCGATATCCAACGCATTGGCCATGCCATGTTCGCTGAGTTTCTGACCGGGATCGCCATAGCGATTGCGGCAGTCGTAGGCGGCCGCGTTCTGGATCGCGACCACCTCGGATTTCAACCCAGCGCGGGCCAGCGGCTGCACGTTTGACTGCATCCATTGGCTGAGTCTGGCCGCCAACGGACAATTCATGACCGCTGGCGGCTGCACCAGGATCGCCGGGTTACGGCCAAGCGAGCGCAGTTCCACCGGCTGCGCTGCACCGCACGCTCCGTGGCGGATAGGCGCCACGAAGGAGAAATCCAGGACCAGCCCCTTCAGCAGTGTGTCGCATTGCGCCTTGGCAGCGGCGATGTCGGCGGCGGCCCAGCCGTTGGTGGGCGGCGCGGCAGGCTTGGCTACGCTGTTGAGGTCAGGCAGCGCGGGCGATGTGCCGCGCAGCTTGACCGCGGGCCGAGATTTCTGGGTGGCCACGGTCGCTTTGCCGGCCGCCAGCGATGGTGCTATCGACAGCGCCGGGCCGATGGCCCCCAGCAGCACGGTTGCGGCCCAGATGTGCAGCGTGCTTTGCCATCTGGTCGTTGCCATCACCCGCATCCCCATTGCGCCATCCCACTACGCCGACACGAATCCTGGCGGTCGCTCTGCGACTCTTCAGCCGGTGGGATGGCAAATTTGCGAACACATGGCAATTTCGTTGAAAGCTCAAGAGGCAGGATAGCGCGTGGACGAGACCAGCAGCACGAAAGCTCTCGCCCCAGTGCTGGAACGCACCCTTGGGCGCGCCGGCATCCTGACGCTGAACCGGCCCGAAGCGGGCAACCGGCTGACCCCAGCCATGCGCGCGAGCTTGGCTACCACCCTGCAGCGCCACGAGCGCGATCGGGAGATCTACTGCACTGTGCTGGAGGCCGCGCAGGCTGCCGAGGGCGGTAGCGCGGCATTCTGCCTAGGGGATGACGGTGAGGGGTACGCAGGTATCGCCGACGCGGCGGCGGGGGCCTGGCGGATCGACCGCCATGGCAAGCCCTTTGTCGCCATGCTGAGGGGACCGGTGGCGGGTGCTGGCCTGGGCCTGGTGCTGCACGGTACGCATCAAGTGGCCGGTGAGGCAGTTACGCTTGCCGTCCCCGAGGTCACGGCCGGAACTGTGCCGGGTGCCGGATTGAGCCTGCTGCTGCCCGATATGCCCGGCCAACTCGGCCTGTTCCTGGCCCTGACTGGCCGCCCGATCGATCATGGCCTCGCTTTTGACGCGGGATTGCTCACCCACTGCGTCGCCAGCCGGCAATTCCCAACCATCTTGGCGCAACTGGCCGACGCGGTGCCGCTCGATCCGGTGCTGGACGCCCTGCACGAAGCGCCTGGCCGATCCAGCCTGGCACCCCATCTTGACGCAATCGAGCGGTGTTTTGGCGCCGAAACGCCAGCTGCCATCATGGCGCGACTTGAGTCGACGCACGGTGCCTCGGCAACCTGGGCCGCCGAGCTGGCGCAGGAAATGCGTTGTTTGCCGCCGTTGGCGCTGGCAGTTACGCATTGGCTCCTGACCACACATCGGCCCCGTGATCTGCGCGCCGCGCTGGGATTGGAGTACCGCGTCGCCATGAACCTGCTGCAGACAGCCGATGATCCGGCCCCGGCAACCGACGACCGCGTCGAAGCCATGTTCGCCCCGCTTGCCTCCGGTGAACTGGTCCTGCCGTCCGAACCACTCGCGCCATCGATCAACTGAGCGATCAATGCTCACGACACACCACTTCATCACCCGTTTACCCTACAACTTAAGCCGTCCTTAGCCGACTTCGCTTACCTTGATGCTCAAGAAACAGAAACTTCCGGGCGTCAAACAGTTCAGGGTAGTACATGTCGGCGTTAGCAAAAGAGTATGCGCACTCGGGTACCGAGGCAGAAGGCGGCTTGAAGATTGAATACCTGCAGGCTTTGCGCCTAGTGGAGCGTCTTCACCGCCTTCTGCTCGACGTCATCAAGGATGAGTTCGACCGGCTCGGCCAGTCCGAGCTGAACAGCGTGCAGGCGCTGCTGCTATACAACATCGGCACCTCGGAATTGACGGCTGGTGAACTCAGGACGCGCGGCTACTATCTGGGCTCGAATGTCAGCTACAACCTGAAGAAGCTGGTCGACATGGGCTACATCCACCACAAGCGATCCGACACCGATCGCCGCTCGGTGCGGGTCAGCCTGACCGAACGCGGCCAGGACGCCTGCGACGTGGTGACGGAGCTGTACCAGCGCCAGTTGAAGTCGCTGGAGACGGTCGGCGAAGTGAATGAGCGCGACATGCGCATGCTCAACCTCTCTCTCATGCGGCTCGAGCGCTTCTGGTCGGACCAGATCAGGTACCGGCTGTAGTCCAGCGCAGAACAATCTCAGCAACGCATCGGGCTCGGAGCAATCCGGGCCCGAGGGCTTTTGAGTGCCTGTGGCGGCTTGGCACGCGTTTGCGGCGAACCTGCACCCCGCGCAACGCCCAAGCTTGCACACACACTTGCCCCGTGCTTGTGTCCCGCGCACCCTCACGCAAAGTCGTGACGGGCAAACTGGGAAAAGCGCTTTGGCGCGGTCCCAACGGCTTGCTAAGCTTTGCCGATTCGCCGAATGGGTTTCGCTGAGATGGCAAGAGATGGGGCGAAAAGTATGAGCAGGGCAGCTATGCACAACGCGGGATGTTGCCGTGGTTCTGGCGTATTGAGCAGCCTGGCTGGTTTCGGCATCGCGATGGCGTTGGCTGGCGCGGCTTATGCCGGTGCGGCAGGCTCATCGGGAGCGGCCGCGACGGCGGGTTGCGCGAGCCGTGCAGCGACCTCGGCGGCGCTGAAAGCCTGTGCCAATGCAGCTGCACCAGCGCCGGTTGCGCCAGCGGTGCTACCGGCAGCGGCTCCATCGGGCTCACCCGCGGCAGCCAGTGTCAGCGCTGGCGGAAGTTCTGACGAGGCGAGCGGACGCCCGCCACGGCTGGGCCGGGACATGACGGCGTCGACCACCGCTGGGCTCAAGAAAAAGAAGCAGGCTCGCCGCAAGACCAAGGACCCGATCGTTGCCAACGCGCCCGATGCAAGCCCGCCCGCGGAACCCAATTTTCTCGACGTGCTGTTCGGCAATGGCCAGAGCCAGCCTGCGGCCGATGGCGCGGTGGCAAACGATCCCGTGACGACCGCCGCCACCGATGCGCAACTCTCGAGCAAATTGAAGGGCAAGGGCAAAGGCGCCAAAGCGACTAAGATCGGCAATGACCCGGGCGGTTCTGCGGCCATTCCCGATGTCGGGTTCTTCAGCGGCGAGGATGCGCCGTTCGCCACCGGTGAGCTTGGCACGCCGCTGCTATCGCCGGGCAACATCGAACCCTTGAAATCGGCCATCAAGCGCTACGCCGAGCTTGTCGCCAATGGCGGTTGGCCCACCGTCTCGCCGCTACAAATGCAGGTGGGCACCAACAATGCGGCGGTTGCGGCGCTGCGCCAGCGGCTGAAGCTCGAAGGCGACCTGAAGAGCGAACCGTCAGGCTTCAGTGGCCCCGACTATTTCGATCAGGACGTCGCCGATGCCTTGAAACAGTGGCAGGGCCGTTATGGACTGATCGAGACCGGCGATTTGATGGACGCCGACCGGCTGAAGAATGGCACGCGCACCGTGATCGCGCTGAATGTTCCCGCCGAGGCGCGGCTCGCCCAGCTGAAGGCAAACCTGACGCGACTGCAGTCCCAGACTGTCGCCAAGGGCCGCTATGTGCTGGTCAACATACCCGGAGAGCAGGTCGAGGCCATCGATGGCAACCGGGTGATGTTGCGGCTGAACGGCGTGGTTGGCCGGCCCGAGCGGCCGAGCCCGCTGCTGACGTCAAACATCGGTGAAGTGAAGTTCAATCCGCTCTGGACCATGCCGCCGACCGTGGTGAAGGAAGATCTGATCCCCAAAGGCCAGTCGCTGCAGGCCAAGGGGGTGGATGTGCTGGCTAAATTCGGCATCGATGCCTTTGATGGCAACGGCCGCAAAGTGGATACTTCCGCGATCAATTGGAGCAAGGTCGGGCTCGACACCTACCGGTTCTCGCAGCAGCCGGGCAAGGACAACCCGCTGGGCTTTGCCAAGCTCGATTTCGCCAGTCCGGAATCGGTCTACATGCACGACACGCCCTCGGCCAAGCTGTTCGACAAGAACTATCGGGCGGCAAGTTCGGGCTGCATCCGGGTCGAACACATGGATAAACTGGTCACTTGGCTGCTGAGGGAAACCGATGGCTGGTCGTCAGCGCATGTGCAGTCCATGAAGGAAACAGGTGAGAGCAAGATCGTGCGGTTGAAGCGCTCGGTGCCGCTGCATTGGGTTTACATCACGGCCTGGGCGACCGAAGATGGCACGGTGCATTTCCGCCGTGACCTTTATGGCAAGGATGAATCTTTCGGGGTCAGCAAAACCGCCTCGTCCTACTGATTTCTCCGACAGGTGTCCCGCATGGCGCAGTATCCCTTCACGCCAACCGTCGCGCGCCTGCCGGACAGCGTGCCGTTTGTCGGTCCCGAGGCGCTGGAGCGCCAGCGCGGGCTGCCAATCAAGGCGCGGATCGGGGCCAATGAGAGCGTGTTCGGCCCCTCGCCCAAGGCCATCGCCGCCATGCGTGTGGCGGCGGCCGAGAGCTGGAAATATGGTGATCCCGAAAATCACGACCTGAAGCAGGCGCTGGCGGCACATCACGGCGTTGGCCCGCAGAACATCGTGGTTGGCGAGGGCATAGATGGGCTGTTCGGCTATCTGGTCCGGCTGTTTGTGCAGCCAGGGACCACCGTTGCGACGTCGCTGGGCGCCTATCCCACCTTCAATTTTCACGTCACCGGTTATGGCGGACGGCTGGTGACGGTGCCGTACCGCGCGGACCACGAAGATCCCGAGGCGCTGCTGGTACTGGCGCGGGCAGCGAAGGCGCGGCTGATCTTTCTCGCCAATCCCGACAATCCGATGGGCACTTGGTGGGATGCCGGCACCATCAGGCGCCTGATCGATGGTGTCCCGGAAGGCGCGCTGCTGTGCCTTGATGAGGCCTACATCGAATTTGCGCCCGATGGTACCGCGCCCGCCATCGATGTCGACGACCGCCGGGTGCTGCGCTTCCGGACTTTCTCGAAAGCCCATGGCATGGCGGGCGCCCGGGTCGGCTATGCCATCGGCGAGGCCGCACTTTGCAAGAGCTTCGATCGCATCCGCAACCATTTTGGCATCAGCCGACTGGCGCAGGCCGGCGCGTTGGCCTCGCTCGGCGATGCCGGGCATCTGTCGTTTGTTACCGCCCAAGTGTGCGAAGCTCGCGACCGCATCGGCGGCATCGCCCGTGCCAATGGCCTGACGCCGCTCGCCTCGGCCACCAACTTCGTTACTATCGATTGCGCCGCCGACGGTGCCTTCGCCAAGCGCGTGTTGGACGCGCTCCTGGCGCGCGGCATTTTCGTGCGCATGCCGGGGGTCGCCCCGCTCAACCGCTGCATCCGTGTCAGCGCCGGGACCGCTGCGGATCTCGACCTATTAGAGGCTGAGCTTCCCGCAGCTCTCGCCAACGCCCGCGAAGGTTGACCCAATGCCTACCCGGATACTCATTTCCTGCACCATCATCGCCCGGGACGAGGCAGATCGTATCGAGCGCTGCATCATGGCGGTGCGCGGCATCGCAGACGAGATTGTCGTCATCGATAGTGGCTCGACCGACGATACGGTCGCGATTGCCGAACGGCTGGGGGCCCGCGTCGTGTTCCGCGCCTGGACCGGCTATGGCCAGCAGAAGCGTTTTGCCGAGGACACGGCCAAGCACGACTGGGTGCTCAATCTCGATGCCGATGAATTCATTAGCGCCGAGTTGGCGGCTGAAATCTCAAGTCTGATGGCCAGCGAGCCGCCCCTCAAGGCCTACCATTTCAAGCAGGTCACGGTTTATCCCGGATGGTCGAAGCCGCGGTTGTGGGCTGACTACAAGAACCAGGTCCGACTCTATGACCGGCGCGTGGTGCGCTTTCACGACAGCCTCACCCACGATACCGTCGACATGAAGGATCTGCCGGCCGGGCAACTCACAGGTGAGGCGATGCATTTTTCCTGGCGCTCGCTCGATCACGTCGCGCGCAAGCTGGAAGGCTATACCGATCTGCAGGCCCTTGAGATCAAGAAGGCGCGCTGGAAGCTGCTGTTGCGCCAGCCGATCGAATATCCCTACCTGTTCTTTCGATTCTACCTGCTGCGGCGGCATTTCACCGGCGGCCTTTATGGCGTGAAAGTCGCGCACACCTTTGCCGCCGGCCGTGCCAAGCGCATTAGCAAGTTCCTGGCGCATCAGGCCGCCAGCAAAGGCCAGGCCGCCACCAAAGGATTGTGACCATGCCGCGCAAGGTCCTGCTCATCACCGGCGATCAATGGCGTGGCGATGCGCTCTCCGTCCTGGGCCACCCGGCCGCGCTGACGCCGCATCTGGACCGGCTGGCTCGCGAGGGCACCACCTTCACCCGCCACTACACTGTCGCAACCCCTTGCGGCCCTGCGCGCACTAGCCTTTTGACCGGCCTGTATCCGTTCCTGCATCGCTCGATCCGCAATGGCGCGCCGCTTGACCGGCGGCACACCAACCTGGCGCTGGAAGTTCGCAAAGCCGGCTACGATCCGGTGCTGTTCGGTTATACCGACAGTTCCGCCGATCCTGCCAGCATGGCGCCCGAGGATCCTCGCCTGAAGAGTTACGAGGGCGTACTGCCGGGTTTCCGGCTGGAAGCCAGCCTTAACGAGGCGTGCCTGACCGGCTGGATTTCGGAGCTGGCGCGCAAGGGCTATGACATCCCCGAGCGGCTGCTTGACGTCTACACACATCCGGGTACGGCGAAGGTGCTGCAGCGCTTTGACCGCGGCCCGGCGCTGTATCAGGCCGAAGACAGCGACACGGCCTATATCGCCGACAAGCTGCTCGATTACCTCCGCCTACGCCGCAAGGAGGATTGGTTCATTCATGCAGTGTTCCTACGCCCACATCCGCCGCTGATCGCGCCGGCGCCGTATCACGCCAGTGTCGAGACCGCCAAAGTGCCGGCTCCGGTTCGCCACGCCGACAAGAGCCACGAGCGGGCAGTGCATCCGTTCCTGGACGCCTGGCTGAGCCAACAGGCCGACCCGGCTTATTTCGAGAGCCAAGTGGATGTGCAGGCCTTGCCCGACGCCGATCATGCCGAGATGCGGGCGGTCTATTACGGCCTGGTCGCCGAGGTCGATGCGCAGCTTGGCCGCATCTTTGCGCATCTGGAACAGTCTGGCGAACTGGAAGAGACACTGATCGTCTTTACCGCCGACCATGGCGAGATGCTGGGCGACCATTGGTGCTGGGGCAAGGGCGGCTGGTTCGAGGCTTCGAACCACATTCCCCTGATCATCCGCGATCCCAAAGCCAAGCGTAGTTCTCGAGGCCGCAGGGTAGAGGCGTTCACCGAGAGCGTCGATATCCTGCCGACCATCCTGGAATGGCTCGGCCAAACGGTACCGGACGAGGCCAATGGCCTGTCGCTACTGCCCTGGCTCAGCAACCAGCCGCCGGCCGCCTGGCGCGATGCGGTGTTCTGGGAGTTCGACTTCCGCACCCCGCACACGCAGCGGGCCGAGACCCATTTCGGCCTCACCAGCGATCAGTGCACCATGAACATCCTGCGCGACGCGGAGTATAAATACGTCCACTTCACTGCCCAGCCGCCGCTGCTCTATGACCTCAAACGCGATCCGGGCGAACTCACGAACATCGCCGGCGATCCGGCCAAGGCGCCCGTAATCGCAGAGTATGCCCAGCGGCTGCTCAGCCACCGCATGCTGCATGCCGAGCGATCGCTGGCAAATGCCATGCTGACCCCGCAAGGCGTCGTCCGCCACCATGGCGCACGCGGCCTGTTGCCCACAGCTGGCCACTAATACCAGCCCTCCTAAGGTTTGACCGCTCAATATGCTTCAAACTTGGATTTGGTTTTCATCGTCGATCAAGGCGTAGTGTTCTGACTCATTCAAATGGTTTCCGATTTTTCGTCATCCCGGCGAAGGCCGGGATCTGTCCAACCATCGGGACCTGCAGCAGTTGGCAATTCGGAAACAGTGCTTTGAAACAGAGGCTTACCGCGTATGCAGCGCGTACGTCCTGAGTGCCTCGCATCGACTTGGACGGGTCCCGGCCTTCGCCGGGATGACGAAAAATTGGAAACCATTTGAATGAGTCAGAACACTACGCCTTGATCGACGATGAAAACCAATTCCAAGTTTGAAGCATATTGAGCGGTCAAACCTTGGGAGGGCTGGTATTACTCCTGTTGCAGACTCTGGGCGGCAAGGCGGGCGCCGGTCGCCGGTTCCGCATAGCCGAACATCAGTTTCAGCGCCGCCGCCATCGTCGGGCGCCGCAACGGTACCACCAACAACGGCTTCTACTGCATGCCGGAGTTCCCGATTCCGGACTTCGCCACCCTCTTGGCGCTGGTTTACATAACCTACCGGAGCGTCCTCGACGAAGTCTTCGGCCGCCCCAGCCTGATGGCAACCGGCCTCATGTTGCTCGCCGCCGCTGCCTACCATGCAGTCTTCCTGTCGCGCCAGAAGGACTGGAAGTTCCTCGGGCCGGACGAACTCGCGTCATGCGAGCAGCCAACGTTTGAAATCGCGTTGGTCATCCAGCGCATCCTTCCGGCACACTCCTTGCTTTGCTCCCTTTGCAACTCATGGGGAGGCGGCGGAATGAGCACGGCTGGGGCAATAGCCCTTGGACACGAGACAATCGAGACCGTGCTGAGCCGCACCCGCGAGCAAGCGCGCGCGGCCGCTAGCGTCGACTGGCAGCTGATTTCCTCGCGCGCCGAATTCGAGCGCCTGGAGCCCGAATGGAACGCGCTGCACGCCCGCGTCAGCGGCGCCTCCAAGGTCTTTCTCAATTTCAATTGGAATTGGCACTGGGCTAACCATTATCTCAGCGACCAGACCTGCCAACTAGCGATCGTCGTCGGCCGCAGGCATGGCGTCTTGGTCAGCATCTGGCCACTGGTCTCGCAGCGCCTGGCTGGACTGCGTATGGTTACCTTCATGGGCATGCCGGTCAGCCAATACGGCGACTTGCTGGTCGATCGCACCGACCCGCAACATGAAACCATGCTGCGCCAGGGCTGGACCTTTGTGCGCACCAGCCTCAAGGCCGATCTGGTGCTGCTGCGCAAGGTGCGCGAGGACAGCGCCGTCGCCGCCCTGATGCGCCAACTTGGCGTCTCGGGGGACAATCAGCAAAGCGCGCCATACATCGATCTAAGGGGCGTGACCAGCTACCAGAGCTTCGAGGAGACGTACAACGGCCGCGATCGCAGGAACCGCCGTCGTCGGCGCCGGCGCTTGGAGGAAATTGGCACTGTCGCGGGGCGCCGCTTGAGCGAGCCGGAGGTCCGGCAAGAGGGCATAGAACTCGCGATGCTTCGCAAACGCGAGTGGCTGACCACCCAAGGGCGTGTCTCGACCGCCGTGGCCGACCCAAGGTTCGAAGCCTTTTTCCGCGATGCCGTCACCAGCACCCAGCGGCCTTGCGCTTGCGATATCAGCGAGTTGACTATCGACGGACATCCAGTCGCCACCAAGATTACCGTCAACGATGGCAACTATTGCGGTCTTCACTTCAGTTCCTATGACCAGGCGATGGACAAATTCAGCCCTGGTGCTTTGGTCCTGGAGTACACCATTGCCGGTGCCATCGAGCAGGGCAGCAGCACGTTCGATTTCATGGCCCCGGCTGCTCCTTACAAGTTGGAATGGACCGACAAACAGGTCAGCATCGCCGATTATGCGGTGCCGATCGGATTGCTGGGAACGCTCTATCAGTCGGTCTATCTGCGTCAGCTCCGCCCCCACCTGCAGCGCCTCGCCAAGGAGGGCCCGGCCCCGGTACGGCGCCTGATCGGCGGCGCGCTCAAGCTGCTCAACCGCCATTCCGCCGCTCCGGTTGGGGTGGAGTGATTGAGGTTGAGTGCGGGCCTCCTTGAGTTCCCGTGTCTGCGGTGCACCGCCAAAGCATTGCGCTTAGACGACAACTCGCGCGCGCATTTCCTGACCGCGCTGCGCGCGCCCTTCGCCCCGTCAAAACCCAGAGAAGGCCAGCATAACTACTTTTGCAGCCGCACCCCAAACTTCACCTGGTCGTCGGCGTAGCCGCGGGCGGGATCGCTGGAGGCGAGGTTGGTGCGTTGATAGTCACCGGTCAGGGCCCAGTTTCGGTTGAGGTCGTATTCCAGGCCGAGATGACTGCTCCACTCGGTCTCCTCAAGCGCCAAACCCGCATAGCTGCGGCGCGTTTCGCTGAAACCGGCGATCAGCGCCAGCCAGCGGCGGAACTCGTGCCGCAGGTCGACGCTGGCCTTGCTGGTGCGCACGGCGGTCGCTCCGCTGAGATCGGTCAGGCTGAAATCGGTCGACGCCGCAAAGGTCAGCGTGGTCAGCGCCGAGGGTAGCCAGATGACGTTGGCGTCGCCGACAAAACCGGTGGCATCGGGCAACGCCCCATTGGCGGAGGTGACACGCGCCGCGCCGACTGTAGCGGCCGCACTCAGGATGGCCGACTGATCGGTCTCGATACCAAGCCTCAATTCGTTGCCGACGCTGTCGGTGCCACTGAGATTGCCGAACACGCGATCGAACCGCTTGGCGGTGCCGAACACGGTCAACCGGGGACTGAGTTCGTAGCCAGCGCGGATATCGATCGTGTCATCGCGATAGCTCTCGCCGCCAGTGCCGGCATCGCCCTGCAGCGTATCGGCAAGCGTGCCATGCAGCCGCAGCGATACCCGATTGATACGCTGGTTGAGAGCCAACCCAACCATTTCGGTCCGCGTGCTGGGGCGCAAGACAGCCCCGTTCGGCAGCACCGGATTGCTGCGCGCCAGCTGGCCGAAGTCATAACCAACCTCGCCTTCCAGGCTGGTGCGATCGGTGATATCAAGCCGCCCGCGCAGATTGGCATTGAGCTGACGATCGTCCTCGGATTTGATCCGGGCGTGCGAACTGGTCAGCCCACGCACGTCCAACGACACGAAATGGCGCGACCATTGCGATTCGAGCGCGAATCCCGGCCGCAGCACCAGCGCGCCATCGGCCTGACCGTGATCGTGTGACTGCAGCACATTGCTGGAATAGACTGTTTCGGCCGTGATGCTGGGCTTGAGCACGAAGCTGCCGAAACGATAGCCAACCGGCGCATAGGGGTTATCGTCCAGTTCGGTGATCTGGCCACGCAACGAAGGCTCGCGCGAGACGCCATCGTCGCCCGCGACCGCAGCATCGGCATCGCTGGCGCCTTGGTCGTTGGCAAGCTCACGGATCTTGACGACGGTTGCGTGATGGCTCTTGCGGCGGCGCGGCGGGCTGTTGTCTTCGGCGACCTGACGCGGTCGACCGGCAACAGCACGGGCGTCGGGTTGGCTGACCGGTGGCGGTGTCATGCGGCGCGTGACCACGGGTGCGGCCGCGTCTGGGGTAGCCGCGGCGGGCGCGACGACCGGAACTGATGGCACAGGCACATCCTTGGCCACGGGATCGGTGGCGCCGCCGGATGGCTGCACCAGCTTGCCATCGGCCGACAGGTCGCCATCGGCGGGTGGCGGCGTCTCGCTAGAGGGCGATTGCTCCTTAAGCAGACCATCCGTGGTCGCAGATGGCGGAGCGGGCTCGGCCAGCGAGCCATCCTGAGCAGGCCCTGCCGGGATCGGGTCGCCCTCGATCGGAATCAGGCCCGGGGCGGTGGTTGGCGCAGGGACCGTCGCATTCGGTGTTGCGGGAGAGCTGGCTGCAGGTGCCGCCGGCTCGATCGGTGTCAGCGCTGGCACGGCGTCCTCGCCGGACTTGCCCGCGCGCAGCTCTTTGAGGATCTGCTCGGTGACCGGCGAGCCCTGGTTGACGGCTCCGGCGTCCGGGCTGGCCTGCTGCCCGTAAGCGGCAGAACACAATAGCAGCGGCAGCGAAATGGCTAACGCGGCACCACTGACAACGGCATGTTGAGCAACCAAACGAATGCGCACGGCACTGAACCCTCTGGGCAGGCGACATCGGGAACGCGGATACGCAAGATCGACCGTGACCTTAGCGGCCAAGGGTTAAGGGCCCGTTGCGCATCGTCCACAATCGAGACCGGGCCGCTGGTTGCCGGTGCTGGACTTTGCCGGCCGCTCCGCTCACAACTGGGCATGACTGGCGCCGACCGCAGGCAACTGGCGCTAACCGCATATGACCGTTTGCGACCGTTGCCGGACACAAAAATCGACCCGATTGGAGCGTGTTGACATGGCTGGCAGCACACGCAGCAAGCGACCCGCACCCGACAAGGTGACGCAGGGCGACAAGGCACTGGCGTCGGCGCTGCGCACGGTTGCTCTGGAGGCCGACGGCCTCAAAGCGCTGGAAGCCATGCTGCGCACTTCGATGGCCGAAGTGTTCGCCCGCGCCACCACCCTGATGGCGGGCGCTCAAGGGCGGATTATCGTCACCGGCATCGGCAAAAGTGGCCATGTCGGGCGGAAAATCGCTTCCACCCTGGCCTCCACCGGTACCCCCGCCACCTTCGTCCATCCCACCGAAGCCAGTCATGGCGATCTCGGCATGGTGACCGCCAAGGAGGTCATCTTGGCGTTGTCGTGGTCCGGCGAGACGGCGGAGTTGGGCAGTATCATCACCTATTCGCGGCGTTTCGCGGTCCCGCTGATCGCGGTGACGTCGCGGGCGGAGTCGTCCTTGGCCAAGGCCTCCGAGGTTGTCCTGCTGCTGCCTCGCGCGGCGGAAGCCTGCCCGCATGGTCTCGCCCCCACCACGTCCACCACGATGCAACTGGTGCTGGGCGACTGCCTCGCCATCGCGCTGCTGGAAGGCAAGGGATTTTCCGCCAGCGATTTTAAAGAGTTTCATCCCGGCGGCCAACTCGGAGCCAGTCTCCGCCATGTCGGCGACATCATGCACAAGGGCGCCAGCCTGCCGGTGGTGCGCGAGGGCACGCTGATGAGCGAAGCGCTGGTCACGATGAGCGAGAAGAGTTTCGGCTGTCTAGGCGTGGTGGATGCGCGCGGGCGCCTTGCGGGGATCATCACGGACGGCGACTTGCGGCGCAAAATGGGATCCGATCTACTCGGCATGCGCTGCGCGGAGATCATGACGGCGCGTCCCAAGACGATAGCTCCGTCCGCGCTGGCTTCAGCCGCGCTGGAAATGCTGAACGCGGCCAAAATCACGTCACTGTTCGTGGTCGAAGCGGGCAAGCCGGTCGGCATCGTGCATGTGCATGATCTATTGCGGGTGGGGGTGGTGTGAAATAGAAAACACCGGCACTTTTTCAGGCGCCGGTGCTGTAATCACGCTAGCGGGCTGGCGAAAGCCTACGCCTTCGGGCGGCGGAATTTTTCGTGGCAGCCCTTGCAGCCGTCGCCCAAACCGGGGATGGCGGACTTGAACGAGGCTTCGTCGGCGGCGCCCTTGACGGCTTGCGCCGCGTTGTACCAAACTCCGCCAGCAGCCTCAAAACCCTTACGATCGGACCAGATCTCCGGCTTTGCCCAAGTCTCTAGGGTCTCGCCTTTTTCGGCGCCTGCGGCCCAGAACTTGTCCCAATCGGCGCAGGCGGCGTCTTCGGCAGCGAACGCCGCAGCGACCGCGGCCTTATCGAACGGCTTCTCGCCCTTCATGATGGGCATGAATACGCCGAACGACGCGCCATGCGCCTTCATACAGCCCTGGCGGCCTTTGACGGCATCGTCGCCGGCGCCAGCGAACACAGACGTGGCCATGAGCCCAGCCCCAACAAGCGCCAGGCCGCCAAGTGCAAGAGAAGTCAACTTCATTATTGGTCCTCCGAAGTGGTTTCGTCTTTTCACCCAAATTGCCTTGGCGACACCTGAGTTGCAGGAGTTTCGCCAATTTGGATGCAAATGCTAGCATCACTGCCCTAGATTGGGAAGACTCCGTCTACGGTTGGCGCAACAGGAAATTTCAATGACGCATCCGGCATCACGGTAACTACATCCGCTCCGTCACCACCACCGTCCCTTTGCTCCCGGTTACACGCACGCGGGCACCTTGCGCGGCATCCGGCCCCTCGGCGATCCAGACCGTGTCGCCGATCTTGACCTTGCCGCGGCCGCCGATGATCGGCTCGGCAACTTCAACGATTTGGCCAGCAAAGCGGTTGCCGGGCTTGTTCAGCGTCGAGCGGTCGCTCACCGAAACCCCATAGCGCAGCACCATGCGGGCGAATACGGCAAGCGCCACCGAGAGGACAGCGAACAGGCCCAGTTGCTGCCCGGCATCCAGATGCACGAAGGCCAGCAGCACGCCAACCAGCGCGGCGGCGATCCCGAGCCAGAGCAGGAACGCGCCCGGAGCCAGGATCTCCAGCCCCAGTAGCACCCCGCCCACGACAAGCCAGACCCAGATCGCGTTGGCGCCATTCAGGATATCGAGCGACATGACTGTCTCCATGAGCAAAAGCCTCGCCGGCCAATAGCGCCCCACCGTGTCATGGTCGGACTTGTTCCGACCACCCATTCATCAGCAGATACCGGAGTCTGTTGGACAATGGGTCGCCGGGACCTGCCCGAGGATGGCACTGTGGGCGCTAAACCTTCGGCACGCTCCCTACCGTCGGCCGCCGTCCCGTCCCATCCGAGGCCGGGCCGCCGCCGCCGAAGGCTTCCTTGGCGATTTCACTGATGCCGGCCAGCGAGCCGATCACGGCGGCGGCTTCCAGCGGCATCATCAGGATCTTCTGGTTCGGCGATTTGGCGATGGCCTCCAACGCTTTCACGTAGTTGTTGGCCACGAAGTAGTTCAGCGCCTGGACGTTGCCGTTGGCGATGGCGTTCGAGACCACCTCGGTCGCCTTGGCTTCGGCGGCGGCCGAGCGTTCGCGCGCCTCGGCGTCGCGGAAAGCGGCTTCCTTGCGGCCGTCGGCCGACAGGATGGTCGCCTGCTTTTCGCCCTCGGCCTTCAGGATCGCCGACTGGCGCAGGCCCTCTGCTTCCAGGATCTGGGCCCGCTTCTCGCGTTCCGCCTTCATCTGCCGACCCATGCTCTCGATCAGATCGCGCGGCGGGGCGATGTCCTTGATTTCTACGCGCGTGACTTTGAGGCCCCACGGCCGGGTTGCATCGTCAATGATCTTGAGCAGCCGATGATTGATGGCGTCGCGGTTCGAGAGTAGCTCGTCCAGGTCCATTGAGCCCATGACGGTACGGATGTTGGTCATGGTCAAGTTGCTGATGGCTTGCTGTACGTTGGCCACCTCATAGGCCGACATGGCGGCGTCCAGCACCTGGTAGAAGGCGATGCCGTCCACCCGCACCATGGCGTTGTCCTTGGTGATGACCTCCTGGCTCGGGATGTCGAGTACCTGCTCCTTCATGGAGATGCGGTAGCCGATCCGGTCCATGAACGGCGTCAGGATGTGCAGGCCCGGCTGTAGTGTGCGCACATAGCGGCCGAAGCGCTCAATGGTGTAGTTGGAGCCCTGCGGCACCACCTTCACGGTCGAATAGAAAAGGATGAACAGGAACAGGAGTAGAACGAGAACGGGCAGCGACGTCAGCAGGGCATAGGGAACTGAAACGTCCACGACTGGCCTCCGGGGTTGGAATTCAGAGCCGAATTCGCGCAACTGATATAGGTAGGAGGGCATCTCATTTACAGGCACAGGCTGTGTACTGTGGTAGATAGCTGATTTGACCCCGCTCGTTAAGTGACGAATAAATATATGTTTTCATTGAATTTCGCCTGAACAGCAGGATCGGCACCGCAAGAGGGATAGAATGAAAGTCAAGGACCTGAAGACCTTCGTCGTTGGCAATCCGCCGCCTGGCTTTGGCGGGCGCTATTTTCTGCTGCTGAAACTCATCACCGACAACGGCATCGAGGGCGTCGGCGAGGTCTATTGCGACACCTTCGGGCCGAAGGTGATGGAAGCGGCCATCCGCGACGTGTTCGAGCGCAATGTGCTGGGCATGGACCCGTTCCATATCGAAAAGCTGTGGCGGCAAGTTTATGGCAGTGGCTACACCCTGCGGCCCGACGCGACGCTGGTTGGCGTGCTGTCGGGGCTGGAGATCGCGCTGTGGGACATCAAGGGCAAGGCGGTCGGCAAACCAGTCTTCGAACTGTTGGGCGGGCGCGTGCATGAGAAGCTGCGCAGCTACACCTACATTTATCCCGGCGTCGAAAAGGGCGAAGACTCCAGTATCTATTGGAATGCCGAACTGTCGGCCCAACGTGCCGCCGAATACGTGAAACAAGGCTTCACGGCGGTAAAATTCGATCCGGCAGCGCCCTATTCGGCCTTCGATCCGCGCCAGCCGTCGCTGGAGAGCATCGCGCTGTGCGTGAAATTCGTGAAGCTGATCCGCGAAGCGGTTGGCACCAAGGCGGACATGCTGTTTGGCACCCATGGCCAGTTCACGGTGTCGGGCGCTCTGCGGCTCGCGCGGCAGCTCGAGCCATACGACCCGCTTTGGTTCGAGGAGCCGACCCCGCCGGAAATGCCAGAGGAGATGGCTCTGGTTGCCCGCGGCACCACCATCCCGATCGCCACCGGCGAGCGGCTGGTCACCAAGTACGAGTTCGCGCGGGTCCTGGAATGCCGAGCAGCGAGCATCCTGCAGATGGCGCTTGGCCGCGTCGGCGGGCTGCTGGAGGCGAAAAAGATCGCGGCCATGGCCGAGGCGCATTATGCGCAGATCGCCCCGCACCTCTATTGCGGTCCGGTGGAAGCGGCCGCCAACATCCAGTTCGCCGCCTCGCTGCCGAATTTCCTGATCCTGGAGAGCATCCAGACCTTTGGCGGTTTCCACGCCGAGCTGCTCAAGAAGCCGATTCTCTGGCAAGATGGCTACGTCATACCATCAAACGAGCCCGGTCTCGGCATCGAGCTGGACGAGGCGGTGGCGCTGGCGCATCCGTATGCGGGCACCAACCTGCATCTGGAAATGACCAACAGGCCGATCTTGTGATCAACGCAACTGTGCACATCCAATCGCTAGCCAGTCAGGGCGAGGGCGAGGCCGATCTGAATGGCGTCCGCTTGTTCGTTCCCTTCACGTTGCCGGGCGAAACCGTGCGCGCCGACATCCAAGGCGAGCGCGCGCGCGTTGTCGAGTTTGTGGCCGCCAGCCCGGATCGCATCGCCCCGATATGCCAGCATTTCGGCAGTTGCGGCGGCTGTGCCTTGCAACACGCCGGTCCAGCCGTATACAGCACCTTCAAGCGTGAGCAGATTGTCAACGCGCTGAAATCTCGCGGGCTCGCTGCCGAGGTCGGCGAGTTGATCCGCATCCCAGCCCACTCGCGACGGCGGGCGACTTTCGCCGCGTCACGATCCGGCGATGACGTCACGCTCGGCTACCATCAGGCGCGTTCGCAAACGCTGGTGGCCGTGGCGGAGTGCCCCGTGCTGCGGCCCGCCATCGTCAAAGCACTTCCAGCCTTGCGGACGCTGCTGGCCATAGCAATGCCACGGCTTGGCAAGGCGGAGCTGCACGTTACCGATACCAGCCACGGCCTCGATGTCAGCATCGAGGGCAGCGGCGTCGAGATGACCGCCAAGCGCCGCGCCCTGCTCGGGTCTTGGATGACGGACACGCCGACCATGCTGCGGCTGACGCTCGACAACGAACAGATCGCGGCGCGGCGAGTGCCCGAGATCGCCTTTTCAGGTCACGCCGTGCTGCTGCCACAGCGCGGCTTCCTGCAAGCGGTTGGCGAAGCCGAGACCCTTATGGTGCGGTTGGCCAGTGAAGCATTGGCCGGCCTGAATGCCAGCGCGAGAATTGCCGATCTCTATGCGGGTCTTGGCGTTTTTTCACTGGCATTGGCCAAGCGGCATGAGGTGCTCGCCGTCGAATGGGACCGGGCGTCCGTCGACGCACTGACCAAGGCCGCCAAGCAGCCGGGATTGCGCAAGATCGAAGTTCTGCGCCGCGATCTTGGTCGCGAGCCGCTGTCGGTCCGTGAGCTGGAACCCTTCGCCGCAGTGCTGTTTGATCCGCCCCGCGCCGGCGCCGAGCCACAGGCCGCGATGCTTGCGGCCTCAACCGTCCATACCGTGATCGCAGTTTCTTGCAACCCGGCGACCTTCGCCCGCGATGCCCGGATCCTGGTCGACGGCGGATTTGTGATGGAGACGATCACGCCGGTCGACCAGTTCCTGTTCACGCCGCATGTCGAGCTGGTGGCCGTGTTTAAAAAGGGCAAGAAGGGGTGATCTTGGCGCTGAAGATCGCGGCGGCGAGGGGCGGTCTCTCCTCCCCCGTCAACGGCGGAGGAGGGAGATCAGAACACCACCACGCTGCGGATTGACTTGCCTTGGTGCATCAGGTCGAAGCCCTGGTTGATGTCTTCCAGCTTCAGGATGTGTGTGATCATGGGGTCGATCTGAATTTGACCGTCCATGTACCAATCGACGAACTTTGGCACATCGGTCCGGCCCCTAGCGCCGCCAAACGCGGTGCCTTTCCAGGTGCGACCCGTGACCAGCTGGAACGGACGCGTGCTGATCTCCTTGCCCGCACCCGCCACGCCAATGATGATGCTCTGCCCCCAGCCACGATGCGAGGCCTCCAGCGCCATGCGCATGACGTCAGTGTTTCCAGTGCAATCGAAGGTGTAGTCGGCGCCGCCGATCTGGTCCGCGCCGCGTTTTGTCATCGTGACGAGGTGAGCAACCAGATCGCCCTTGATCTCCTTCGGGTTGACAAAATGCGTCATGCCGAAGCGTTCACCCCATGCCTTCTTGTCGTTGTTGACATCGACGCCGATGATCATGCTGGCGCCCACCAGCTTCAATCCCTGGATGACATTCAACCCGATGCCACCGAGCCCGAATACGACCGCCGTGGCGCCCGTCTCGACCTTGGCTGTGTTGATGACAGCGCCGATGCCCGTCGTTACGCCGCAACCGATGTAGCAGATCTTGTCAAAGGGCGCGTCGGTACGGACTTTCGCCAGCGCAATCTCCGGTAGCACAGTGAAGTTGGAGAAGGTCGAACACCCCATATAATGGTGCACCTTCTGGCCCCGGTAGCTGAACCGGCTGGTGCCGTCGGGCATCACGCCTTGGCCTTGCGTCGCGCGGATGGAGGTACACAGATTGGTCTTGCGCGACAGGCAGCTCGGGCATTCGCGGCATTCGGGCGTATAGAGTGGAATGACGTGATCGCCAACCTTCAGGCTGCTGACACCTGACCCGATCTCGACCACAACTCCGGCTCCCTCGTGCCCCATGATGGCGGGGAACAAGCCTTCGGGGTCAGCCCCTGAGATTGTGAATTCGTCAGTATGGCAGATGCCGGTGGCTTTGATCTCGACCAGCACTTCGCCGTGCTTGGGACCCTCAAGATCGACCTCGACGACTTCAAGAGGCTTCCCGGCAGCAAAAGCGATGGCGGCGCGCGATTTCATGAAAGATCCCCTTGGTGACCGACGATTTTGATCCCCAGCATGGCGCAATGCCATCCCCGCTGTCAAAACACGGCTGTTCAGCCACCTCGTACCGTTTGTCAGCCCACCTTCCCCTTTCGGGCCATCCTGGTCTATGCTTCCGCTCAGCGTCCTGCGGCGGCTCACGTCAGACAGGACCATAGGGAGGTTTGCAAATGCGAAAACTGACTAAAGTCGTGCTCGGCGCCCTTCTCGCCAGCACCCTGCTCGGTGGCGCCGCCGGCGCCAAGACGCTGGTCTACTGCTCGGAAGGCAGCCCGGAGAACTTCAACCCGCAGATCAACACCACCGGCACCAGCCTTGACGCGGCCCGACACCTCTACAACCAACTGGTCGAGTTCGAGCGCGGCACCACCAACGTGATCCCGGGCCTGGCCGAGAAATGGGAAACGTCTGCCGACGGCCAGACCTTTACGTTCCATCTGCGCAAGGGTGTGAAGTTTCACTCCAACAAGGCCTTCACCCCGACCCGCGATTTCAACGCCGACGACGTGCTGTTCTCGTTCAACCGCATGTGGAAGGCCGACAGCCCCTATGCCAAGGTCTCGGGCGGCGCCTATGACTACTTCAACGACATGAGCATGCCCGACCTGCTCGATACCATCACCAAGACCGATGACCAGACCGTGGTCTTCAAGCTAAAGAAGCCGAACGCTCCTTTCATCGCGAACATGGCCATGGACTTTGCCACCATCCTTTCGGGCGAATACGCTGACGCCATGCTGAAGGCGGGCACGCCCGAGAAGGTCGACCAGGAGCCGATCGGCACCGGCCCGTTCTCGTTCGTCGCCTATCAGAAGGACGCCGCCATCCGCTTCAAGGCGTTTGACGCTTATTGGGGCGGCAAAGCCACCATCGACGATCTGGTTTTTGCCATCACGCCCGATGCCACGGCCCGCTATGCCAAGCTGAAGGCCGGCGAGTGCCAGGTGATGATCGCGCCGAACCCGGCCGATCTGCCGACGATGAAGCAGGATGCGGCCGTCACCGTCATGGAACAGGCCGGCCTCAATATCGGCTATCTGTCGATGAACACGCAGAAGCCGCCCTTCGACAAGAAAGAAGTGCGCCAGGCCATCAACATGGCGATCGACCGCGATGCCATCCTGAAGGACGTCTATCAGGGCGCCGGACAGAAGGCCAAGAACCCGCTGCCGCCGACCATTTGGTCCTATGACGAGGGCACCACCGATTATGCCTATGACCCGGCCAAGGCCAAGGCCATGCTGGAAGCCGCTGGCGTGAAAGATCTGCAGACGGATCTGTGGTGGATGCCGGTGCAGCGCCCGTACAATCCCAACGCCAAGCGCATGGCCGAAATGATGCAGGCCGATCTTGCCAAGGTCGGCATCACCGCCAAGCTGGTCTCGTTCGAGTGGGGCGAGTACAGAAAGCGCCTGCAGCAGGGCGAGCACCAGATGGGCCTGCTCGGCTGGACCGGCGACAATGGCGATCCGGACAACTTTCTGTTCCTGTTGGGATGCGCGGCGGCTCGCCAAGGCGGCCAAAACATCTCCCATTGGTGCAACAAGGAGTTCGACGCCGGCCTGCAGCAGGCCTCGCAGCTCCCCGATCAGGCCAAGCGATCGGAGATCTACAAAGGCATGACCAAGATCTTCAAAGACGAGGCGCCGTGGGTGACGATCGCCCATTCGACGGTGTTTGAGCCCGTCCGCAAGGAAGTCAGCGGATACAAGGTCAGCCCGTTCGGGCGCCATGAGTTTTATGGCGTGGATGTGAAGTAGTTCTTTTGATACCCTCTCCCCGCGATCAAGGGGAGAGGGTTATCTCCGAGGGAGTAACACCGCATGCTCCCGTTCATCCTCCGCCGCGCGGCGCTGACCGTTCCGACCTTTGCGGCGCTGATGTTCGTCACCTTCGTGATGGTGCGACTGGTGCCTGGCGATCCCGTTGAGGTGCGCCGCGGCGAGCGCGGCATCACGCCTGAGTTGCATGCGCGCTACCTGCATGAGATGGGGCTCGACCAGCCGATCTGGAAACAGTTTTCCGACTATGTCTGGAAGCTACTGCACGGCGATTTCGGGCTCTCGACCATCAGCCACGAGAAAGTACTGACCGAGTTCCTGACGCTGTTTCCCGCCACCTTGGAACTCACCTTTTTCGCCATGCTGTTTGCGGTCGCACTCGGCGTGCCGGCGGGCGTGTTCGCCGCCGTCAAGCGTGGCAGCTTCTACGATCAGACGCTGATGGGCATCGCCCTCACCGGCTATTCGATGCCGATCTTCTGGTGGGGATTGATCCTCATTCTGATTATGTCGAACACGCTCGGCCTCACGCCCGTTTCGGGGCGCATCGATCTGATCAAATACTATTTCGAACCGACCACGGGCTTCATGCTGATCGATTCGGCTCTATCTGGCCAGAAAGGCGCCTTCCTTGACGCCGTGCGCCATCTCATTCTGCCGACCATTGTGCTCGGCACCGTGCCGCTCGCCGTCATCGCGCGCATGACGCGCTCCGCCATGCTGGAGGTGCTGCAGGAGGACTATGTCCGCACCGCGCGGGCCAAGGGGTTGACGCCGTTCCGCGTCATCGGGTTGCATGCGCTGCGCAACGCGCTCATTCCGGTGGTCACCACCATTGGCCTGCAGGTGACGACGCTACTGGCCGGTGCCGTGCTGACCGAGACCATTTTTTCCTGGCCGGGCGTCGGCAAATGGCTGATCGAGAGCATCGCCCGGCGCGACTATCCCGCGCTACAGGGTGGCATCATGCTGATCTCGGGACTGGTGGTGCTGGTCAACCTGATCATCGACCTCACCTATGGCCTGATCAATCCGAGGATCCGGCATGGTTGACCTCACGGCTGGCACCGCGGACCGCTCACTATTGGACGCCTCCATTGCACCCGCCCCGACGCCCTTTTGGGAGTTCGTGGCTGCCTTCCGCGAGAACCGCGGCGCTGTTCTCGGCTTCTGCGTGGTGACGTGTGTGGTCTTAGCGGCCCTCTTTGCCAATGTCATCGCCCCGTATTCACCCATCGAGCAGTATCGCGATTTCATCAGACTGCCGCCGGCCTTCGTACCCGGCGGCGACTGGCGTTTTCCGCTCGGCACCGACCCGGTTGGCCGCGACATGCTCTCGCGTCTGATCTTCGGCGCCCGCGTCTCGCTGTTCATCGGCCTTGCTGTCATGTCGGTCTCCACCATCGTCGGCGTCGCCCTCGGCCTGGCAGCAGCCTTCCTCGGCGGCATCGTCGATATCGTCATTGCCCGCATCATGGATCTGATTGTCTCGATCCCTTCACTCGTGCTCGCCATTCTGGTCATCGCGGTGATCGGGCCCAACCTCACCAACACCATCGTGGCGGTGACAATCGTCTATCTGCCGCGCTATGTGCGCCTGGTGCGCGGCTCGGCGCTCGCCGAACTCACCAAAGATTACGTCGTGGCCGCCAAGGTCGCCGGTGCCGGACCGTTGCGGCTGATGCTGCGAACTGTGCTGCCCAACTGCATGCCGCCGCTCATCGTCCAGGCCGCGCTCGGAGTTTCCGACGCCATCCTGGAAGCGGCTGGCCTGGGCTTTCTTGGCCTCGGTGCGCAGCCGCCGCAACCGGAATGGGGTTCCATGCTGGCCGACGCGCGCGAGTTCATTTCCGCCGCGCCCTGGATCGTCGCGCTGCCGGGAATTGCCATCCTGATTACCGTGCTCGCCATCAACCTCATGGGCGACGGCTTGCGCGATGCGCTCGACCCGAAACTGAAACGGAGCTGAGGCGGCCCATGCCACTGCTTGACGTCCGCAACCTCAACGTCGATTTCGCCACCGCGCGCGGCGCCTCGCGGGTCGTTGAAGCCTGCGATTTCAACGTCGAGGCGGGCGATGTGCTGGCGGTGGTCGGTGAGTCAGGTTCGGGCAAATCGGTCGCCATGTTGGCCGTCATGGGCTTGCTGCCGTGGACCGCCAATATTACCGCCGATCGCATGATGTTCGATGGGCACGACCTGTTAGGGATCAGCCGCGCTGATCGACGACGACTGGTCGGCAAGGACATCGCCATGATCTTCCAGGAGCCGGTGGCCAGCCTCAATCCCTGCTTCACCGCCGGATTTCAGCTTGAAGAAAGTCTGAAAACGCATCTCGGCCTCGACCAGCCGGCGCGCCGAAAGCGTGCCACCGAGTTGCTAGGTCTGGTCGGTATTTCCGAACCCGAGCGACGGCTCAATCAGTTCCCGCATCAATTGTCGGGCGGCATGTGCCAGCGCGTCATGATCGCCATCGCCATCTCGTGCCAACCAAAACTACTGATCGCCGACGAGCCGACCACGGCGCTCGACGTCACTATCCAGGCCCAGATCCTCGATCTTTTGCTAGCACTGCAAAGGGAAACCGGCATGGCGCTGGTGCTGATCACGCATGATATGGGCGTGGTGGCGGAAACGGCGCGCCGCGTCGTTGTGCAATACGCCGGCGAGCAGATCGAGCGCCAGCCGGTGGGTGGCTTGTTCACCCACCCGCGTCATCCGTACACCGCGGCGCTGCTCGCCGCATTGCCCGAGCGAAGCCATGGCCGCCGCCTCGCCTCCATCCCGGGCGTCGTGCCGGGCGCCTTGGACAAGCGCGTCGGCTGCCTGTTCGCGCCGCGCTGCCAGTTCGTCACTGACACCTGCCGTACCATCCATCCGATCCGCCGTGGCCCGTCCGAAGGCGAGGTGCTTTGCCATTATCCGTTGACGGAAGCCGCCGGCGTGTTTGCTGGGGTGGCATCGTGAGCGAGCGGGTTATCGATGCCGCCAATGTCAGCCGGCACTATGCCGTGCAGCGCGGGCTGTTTGCCGCCGCTGCCACGGTCAAGGCCGTCTCCGATGTCAGCTTCACGGTCGAGCGCGGGCGCACGCTCGCCATTGTCGGTGAATCCGGCTGCGGGAAATCCACGCTGGCGCGGCTGCTGACACTGATCGAAACAGTGAGCAACGGCAAACTGCTGATCGACGGCCTGGACGTCACCAAGGGCGATCCCGAGACTGTGCGCAAGTTGCGTCAGACCGTGCAGATCGTGTTCCAGAACCCCTACGGCTCGCTCAACCCGCGCCAGAAGATCGGCGCTTCGCTGGAAGAGCCGCTGGCCATCAACACCAACCTTGGCCGGCCTGAGCGCGAGGCCCGCGCGCGCCAGATGCTGGCCAATGTCGGCCTGCGCCCCGAGCATTATCAGCGCTATCCGCATATGTTTTCCGGCGGCCAGCGCCAGCGTATTGCTATAGCCCGTGCACTGATGATGTCGCCGAAGATCCTGGTGCTCGACGAACCCGTGTCGGCACTTGACGTTTCGATCCGCGCGCAAGTGCTCAATCTGTTGGCGGACCTGAAGCGCGAGCTAGGCCTCACCTATGTCATCATCAGCCACGATCTCTCGGTCGTCCGTCATGTGGCGGACGATCTGATGATCATGTATCTCGGCCGCGTCGTCGAGAAAGGGCCGGCCGCCGAGCTGTTCGCGAAACCGCGGCATCCCTACACGCAGGCTCTCTTGTCGGCAACGCCGGTGGCCGATCCGCGCGCCAGACGCGCCCGCGTACCGCTGATGGGCGAGATGCCTTCGCCCTTCAAGCCGCCAGCCGGCTGTGCCTTCAATCCGCGCTGCCGGCATGCCAATGAGCGCTGCCGGACGGAGCTGCCAGAGTTGCAATTTGCCGCTGGTAACGAGGTCGCCTGCCATGCCGTCGCCGAGGGCCGAATATGACGACGACCAATGACCGAGTGCTGACCCATGCCCGCATCGTGCTGCCCGATCGCATCATCGAGCGGGGCTGGCTGGCGATGTCAGACGGCCACATTGTCGAGATCGGCGAAGGCAAGGCGCCCGAGCGCGGCATTGATGCCGGCGGCGATCTGCTGATCCCCGGACTTATCGAGCTTCATACAGATCAGATCGAGGCGCATTTCCTGCCGCGGCCCGGCGTCGTCTGGCATCCGCTGGCGGCGGCGCTGTCCTATGACGCGCAGATTGCCGCCTCCGGGATCACGACCGTGTTCGACTGTTTCCGCGTCGGCTCGGACGAGCGCAAAGACATGATCACGGAGAATACGCTGCTGCTCTCGGACACGGTGCAACAAGCACAGGCCGATGGCCTGCTGCGGGCACGACATCTGACGCATCTGCGCTGCGAGATCTGCTCGCCCGATGTGGTGGAGGCGACCGAGGCGATGCTGGCGCGCCGTCCCGCCGAGATCATATCGCTGATGGACCACACGCCCGGTCAGCGACAATTCCGCTCCATCGACACGCTGAAGGAGTTCTATCGCCGCTCCTCAGGCATGACCGAGGCACAGATGGACAGCTTCATCGCCAACCGGCTGGAACTACATGCCCAATATGCCGTGCCGCATCGGCGTGCGCTGGTGGCTCTGGCCAGCCAGCACGGCATCCGGCTCGCCAGCCACGACGATACGACGGCTGAACAGGTGGCCGAGGCGGCGGCGGACGGCGTTGTGGTTGCCGAGTTTCCAGTCACGGTCGAGGCAGCGACGGCCTCGCATGCGGCCGGCATCAAGGTGCTGATGGGCGCCCCGAACCTGGTGCGCGGCGGTTCGCATTCCGGCAATGTCGCCGCCAGCGAGCTGGCGCATGCGGGTGCGCTGGATATTCTGTCGTCCGATTATGTGCCGGCGAGCCTGTTATTCGCGGCCTTCCGTCTGGCGGCGGAGGTCCCGGGCTTCACGCTGCCCGCGGCCATTGGTACTGTGACGGCCGCGCCAGCCGAAGCCGCTGGGCTGGCCGACCGCGGCGTGCTGCAGGCGGGCCGGCGGGCTGATATGGTGCGCGTCAGCGACAGCGCCGAAGTTCCGGTCATCCGCGCCGTCTGGTGCGCGGGACGGAGGGTGATGTGACGGCGGGCGTCCTGGTGCTGGTGGTCGGCCCGTCGGGTGCCGGCAAGGATACGCTGATTGCGGCGGCCCGAGCCAAGTTGAACGACGAGACGCGATTCGTCTTTCCGCGCCGCATCGTGACCCGGGCCGGCAGCGCCTTCGAGGATCACGAGACACTGACAGCGGAGGAATTTGCCGCCATTGCCGAAGCCGGAGGTTTTGCGCTGCATTGGCATGCTCACGGACTGTCCTATGGCGTGCCGCGTGCCATCGACGATTTGATTTCCGCTGGGAAAATCGTTGTTTGCAATGTTTCCAGGGGCGCCATTGATGCGGCCCACACGCGATTTGACAGGGTCGTGGTGATCTATATCGGCGCCACTCCCGAAGTACGGGCGTCACGCATCGCTGCGCGCGGACGGGACGCTGCGGCAGGCTCAAGGGTGGATGCGACGCGAGCCGATGTGGCGCCTGCGGACTATGAAGCGATCATCGACAACTCCGGCCCCTTGGCGCCGGCGATTGCGGCGTTCACTCAGGCCCTGATCGATATCGTCGCCTAGGATCGAACGCATGCGTCGAATACAAACTATTGGCAAAGTTCTGATAAATCATACCGGTCAACCTATGTTTCGACCTGTGCCCGCTGTTTGAAATCCACGCTGCGGCAAAGCCTTGCGGTTTGTTTTTGTGATCGGACAAATGGACGACATGGCGTAGGACGGTCGGTTCTTTCGCGGGCTGGTATTACCCAAAGGCGAATCGCCGGAGAACTTGGAAGCGCTCGGACCGCGCCGTCTGTTTGAAGATGGCGATGCCGTCGATACTCAGCTCGGTACCGATGGGCTCGTACAGCGTGGTGAGCTTTTCATGCAGCGGCCCCATGAAATCGAGCGGCAGCGGACCCGACAGCGTCATATGGAATTGGAACAGTTCGAACACGTAGGGATAACCCCAGCGATCGAGATAGGCGATTTCGGTATCCGTGAGGCGAGAGCGCAATCGACGCGTCCGGTCATCGGCCGTGAGGGGAGCGCGGAACGCTTCAATTTCGCGCACGCAGTTGGCCGCGAATTCGTTAAGTTCGGCCGGCGCGTTTTGCGGCACCAGCGCGACGAAGCTATCGAGCAGGGCAATCCTCAATAGCCCGATCGAGAAGCGCGCCTGGCGGCTTGCGAAAGCGTTGACTTGATCCAGTAGCGAGGCTTCGTTTCGATCCGCCGCCAGCTCGAACGGCGCCTTCAAAGTGGCATGAAAGCCGTAGCGCCGCGGCTCGCGAAACTGACCCGCCGCCGCAGCTGCCGCCAGCTCCGGAAATGGTTCGGGACGGGCAACTGGATCGGCAGCGTCGTATCCGATCACGCGGGCACCGAACTGCCATAGCGGGCTCTCGGTGGGCGGCATATAGTAGAGCGCGTATCTGGGACTTTCGGCCATTATAAAGTTCCACGAAGTGTTTTCGGAGCGGGACAAGCCGCCGAATGACGTAAGCTAAACGGGAGGATGAGACATGAGCAAGACCATGCGGGCGGCGATTGCGCGCCAATTGAAAGCTCCCCTTTCGATCGAGACCCTGCCGATCCCGCAGCCGGGCCCCGGCGATGTCCTCATCAAGGTAACGGCTTGTGGCGTGTGCCACAGCGATCTACACGCTGTTGACGGAGACTGGCAGCCGCTGCCGGCGTTGCCGCTGATACCGGGCCATGAGGTGACCGGGCATGTGGCCGCGCTCGGGGCCGGCGTCACGACGCTGGCGATCGGTGCGCGAGTTGGCGTGCCTTGGCTCTACAGCGCCTGCGGTGCGTGCGAGTTGTGCCTAGCCGGCATGGAAACCATCTGCAAGACAGCCGAGGCGACAGGCTATTCCAAACCCGGCGGTTATGCCGAGTATTTGGTGGCGCCAGCGGCGTTCTGCGGCCGGCTGCGCGACGATATCGATATGTATGCCATGGCACCGATCCTGTGCGCGGGCGTCACGACCTATCGCGGCTTGAAGCGCACCCGCGCGCGGCCGGGGCAGTGGATGGCGGTCGTGGGAATCGGTGGGTTGGGTCACATCGCGGTGCAATATGCGCGGGCCATGGGCCTGCGGGTTGCGGCGGTCGATGTCGCGGCCGACAAATTGGCCTTGGCAAAAACCCTTGGCGCCGAGATTCTGATCAATGGCCGGGAGGGCGACGCCGTAAAGGCTGTGCAGGAACAGATCGGCGGTGCGCATGGCGCCGTCGTGACCGCGATCGCACCGGCCGCCTTCGAGCAGGCAATCGGCATGCTGCGTCCGGGCGGGACAGTGGCCTATATCGGGCTTCCCGGCGGCGACAAGGATGCGATCCGCGCCTCGATCTCGATGTTGGTGAATAGCGAACTCAGCGTCCGGGGCTCTTCGGTGGGCACCCGGCAGGATCTTGCCGAAGCCATTGATTTTGCCTCGCGGGGCGTCGTCAGCGCGCAGATCGAGCGGCAACCTCTGGAGGCGATCAACGCCATTTTCGGCCGCATGCGCAAAGGCGAGATCGTCGGCCGCGTGGTACTCGCCATCGGCTGATGCCATCGCGTTCGGCGCAACACCTTGCCGGAACAGGCTGTCCGGAACGGGCTGGCAGGCCAAAAATGCAAAGCGCCCCGGATCTTACGATCCGGGGCGTTTGTTCTCACATCGAGGAGATATCGAGACGGTGCCCCGAGTGGGCACGAACAACGCATCACTCCTTGGCAGGCCTGGCAATGACCTACTCTCCCGCAACAATTGATGCAGTACCATTGGCGCGGAGGCGATTCACGGCCGAGTTCGGGATGGGATCGGGTGTAGACACCTCGCAATTATCACCAGGCCAGCAAAGGAGTGAGACTTTTTTGCTTGCCGCTTCCGACTGCCCTGCGGGCAGCCGGCCGGAAGCGGCGGCAAAGTTCCACGCCGTAGCGGCGGATGCCGCGCAGGCGGGTGGTTTTGACTGAAACATGCCATCTGTCTTGCTGAAAGACAGGCATGACTAATGAGAGCAATCAAGCCGATCGAGCTATTAGTATTGGTTAGCTTCATGCCTCACGGCACTTCCACATCCAACCTATCAACGTGGTGGTCTTCCACGGCTCTCAAGGGAGTACTTGTTTCGAGGGGGGCTTCCCGCTTAGATGCCTTCAGCGGTTATCCCTTCCGCACTTAGCTACCCTGCTATGCCGCTGGCGCGACAACAGGTCCACCAGAGGTGCGTCCAACTCGGTCCTCTCGTACTAGAGTCAGATCCTCTCAATACTCCAACAGCCACGGCAGATAGGGACCGAACTGTCTCACGACGTTCTAAACCCAGCTCACGTACCGCTTTAATCGGCGAACAGCCGAACCCTTGGGACCAGCTTCA
>JANLQJ010000063.1:0-2034 GCA_031367715.1 Hyphomicrobiaceae bacterium
GCTGGCGAATCGCTTGCGTGTCGATCATGCAGACCGGCATACTGTCGGCGCGCCCGCCACGGAATCCCGCAGACCCGAGTCACATCACCACATGGCGCAAGCGCACGAACCGATTCACTTGTTTTGGCGGATGTCCTTAGCCCCCGTTCTCGATGGTGGTCGCGTCGCAGCCGTTGGGATGCCCTGGGCCATTCGAGGATATTGGTTGATTTGGGCAATCACGCATGAAACGGTCGGAGCGTTACCTCGAAGAACACCACACCCTAGGGGAATGCACCATGCCGAAACTGGTCGCGACGCACGAAGTTAATGACGTCGCCCATTGGCTCAAGTCGCCAAAGCGGCAAGAAGTCTTTGGCTCTGTAGCGACGGACATCCGCACGTTTGTGTGTCCAGGCACTCCGAACCGTGTCGCTTTGTTCATGGACGTTGCGGATATGGCTGCCTTCGAGGCTGTCATGAAGAGCGAGGCCGGTGCTGCCGCCATGAAGTATGATGGTGTTCGGCCAGAGACGCTTGTCGTCTTTGTCGAAGGTTGAGAGCGGGGCAGCCGGTTTTTTTTTGAGCGGCTGCGGCAGTTGGAAATCGCGGAAAATTCATTTGAGCCCTCATCGAAGGGACGTGGCGTCCTGCTTTGGCTGTTGGGCCGCCATGGACCCCGTGTCACTGAAATCACGCCGCGCATACGGGAGTACGCATGCGAATCCTATTGTCCTCGACCTATTTCTCGGGGCATCTCCTCCCGATACTGAGTTACGCGCGCGCCCTGAAACATCGGGGCCACGAAGTTCTCGTGTCCGCCCCGGCCTCTGTTCAAGCGACGCTGGAGGAAGCGGGCTTTGCGCACGCAACAGTGGATCCCGTGCCCAAAGACGAGATGGCGATAGTCTGGGCCAGGTTGGACGCGGCGAACGCACAAGACGCCCTGAGCATAGGCATCCGCGACGCCTTTCTCGGTCTCGCCGCCAAATATGCTCTGCCGAAGCTTCAATCGACCATCACCGAATGGCGGCCTGATGTCGTTTTACGGGACTCCTGCGAGTTTGCCGCCGCGCATGCAGCCGAGCGAGCGGCGATCCCGCACGCCCGCGTGTCCGTCCATTCGAACCAGCACGAAGCCCTCCTATTCCCATTCCTGCTGGAAAAGATCGACGATTTTCGCCGCGCGGCGGGCCTCTCGCCAGACGGAGGCGCGGCGCTCAGGGCAGAGCCTATCTTTACCGCATTTCCGGCCTTGATCGATGGTAGCGGCGAGCAGGAGGGCTGGCCGACGCCGTTTCGGGCGCGGGAGCGTTATGTCCCGGTATCGCGCCCGGTGACGCCGCCAGCGTGGGCGCCGCTCGACGAAGCGCCTCTGGTCTACATAACATTTGGCACGGTTTCGGGCTCATCGGAGACGGCAAAGGCGACCTATCACGCGGCGCTGGAGGCCGTCGCAGGGTTGCCAGTCCGCGCGCTGCTGACCACGGGATCAATGATGAATCCCGAGGAACTTGGCGCCATTCCTGCCAACGTCGCGGTCGAAACCTTCGTTCCACAAAACGACGTCTTCGCCTATGCGAGCGCCGTCGTCTGTCATGGCGGCTCGGGCACATTGCTTGGAGCGTTTGCTGCGGGTCTGCCTGTCGTAGTCGCACCGATCTTTGCGGATCAGCCGCGTAATGCGCGAGCCGTCGCGGCTGCAGGCCTCGGCGTCGCGGTCTTCGAGCGTGATCCGCAGGCTCTGCGCGCTGCGATAATTAGCATTCTCGCCGATGGGACTGTGCGCGCCAATGTCCGAAGGCTGGCAGCCGAAATGGCCGAGATGCCAACCATGGAGGACGGTGCCGATGCGGTTGCTGCGCTTGCCTCGACGTCGGGGCGTGTTTCGCCGAAGTAATGACCGTAACGGATCAATCATGTCACCTTCCGCCAGAGCCAGTAACCCTAATTTGGTAGAAGCTGCCTGACATCGGACGCGAAATCAACGCTTTGGCCAGGCGCGCGCCATGCTCGCCAGTCTCTTCAACAAGGAGACTGCCGATGAATGACAAC
>JANLQJ010000064.1:0-4565 GCA_031367715.1 Hyphomicrobiaceae bacterium
CAGCAGGCGGCGCGGGCTCGGCCGCGTCGATCAGCGCGAGCACCCTGGACGGCGTCAGCGGCAGGCGGATGTCGCTGACATCGCCGATCCGGGCCTGAAGCGGTTTGAGCGCGTCGGCAAACGCGTTGGCAATGCACACCGGCGTACTCATGTTGTTGCCCTCGCCCAGGCCCTTGGCGCCCAGCGGCGTGAACGGCGACGGTGTTTCCATGTGCACGATCTGCGGGTCGGGCACCTCGCAGGCCGTGGGCATCAGGTAGTCGGCCAGGGTGCCCGACTGGAAGCCGCCATCGGCGGCATAGCGGAATTCTTCCAGCAGCGCCGCGCCCAGGCCCTGGGCAAAGGCGCCGCGAATCTGGCCGTCGGCCATGCCGGGGTGCAGGATGCGGCCCGCGTCGTGGGCCGTGGTGTAACGGTCGACCCGCACGCGGCCGGTTTCCGGGTCCACCTCCAGGCCGCAGATGTCAAACACAAAACCGTAGGCGGCCGAGGTGTTGACCCGGTCCTGCGCGTCGGGCGCGGCCAGCGTCGGCGCGGTCCAGAAAGCGGTTTCACGCAGGCCGGGCTCCACCCCCTCGGGCAGCAAGCCCGGAGCCCAGTGCGGGCTGGCGGCCAGCCGGGTGAACGCCTGCGAGCGCTCGGGCTGCAGCGCATTGAAGACCTTGCCGGCTTCGAAGCGCACTTGCTCGGGCGGGCAACCGAGCGAGGCGGCGGCGATGCGCGCGAGCTTGTCGCGCAGCTTGCAGGCTGCGAGATGCACCACGCCGGCCACCGCACCGGCGAACCGGCTGGAGTAATTGCCTGCGGCGACCGACCAGGCATCCTTGGCGGTGTCGAACTCGACATTGACGACAATCTGCCCGGGCTGCAGGCCCAGCACGTCGGCCACCACCTGCGCGCAGACGGTCATGTGGCCCTGGCCGGCCGGTGCCGATGCGATATTGACGTTGACACCGCCCAGCAGGTCGATGGCCACGGTGGCGCTGGCGATCGCGCCGTTCTTGGGGCCAGCCTTGGCGCGCTGCTCAGCGGTGAGCACCGTGCTGATGTAGCCCATGTTGGAAACCGAGGGCTCGACGATGGCCGCACAGCCGATGCCGTAGAGCTTGCCCGCCGCCCGTGCCGCGTCGCGCCGCGCGTAAAGGGCCGGCATGTCGGCGCGCTGCTGCGCGAGTTCCAGCGCACGCAGGTAGTCGCCCGAGTCGAGCACCGCACCCGCAGCAGCCTGGTAGGGAAACTGGTGGGCCTGCACAAAGTTGCGGCGACGCAGCTCAAACGGATCGATGCCCAGCTCGGTGGCAATTCGGTCCATCAGCCGCTCGAGCGCGAAGTACACCTGCGGCCCGCCAAAGCCGCGCACCAGGCCGGTGGGCGTCTTGTTGGTGAGCACCACCCGGTTGCGCACCTGCAGGTGGGCGATGTCGTAGGCACCCGTCAGCGCGCCGTGCATGCGGTAAAACGTTGCCGGTTCGGGCGCGCGGAGGTAGCCGCCGACCTCGTCCATCTGATCGTAGCGCAGCGCCTCGACACGGCCGTCAGCACTCACGGCGGCTTCGATCGTGGTCAGGCGCGCCGTGGCCGAGGTCGCGGCCGTTAAATGCTCCAGCCGGTCTTCCACCCATTTGACCGGTGCGCCCGCCTTGCGCGAGGCCAGGCACATCAACACCACATAAGGAAACACCGCCTGCTTGACGCCAAAGCTGCCGCCCGAATCGCGCGGGATGCGGTGGCGCAGTTTGTTGCCGGGCACCTGCAGCGCCAGGGCCATCACGGCATGCAGCGAAAACGGCCCCATGAAGTTCGACAGCACGTCGTAGCCTTCGTCGCCCGACAGGTGCTCGGCCACCACGACACCGCATTCGATCGGTGTGCACGAGTTGCGCGGGTAGCGCACGGTCAGCGACACCCGGTGCGCCGCCTGCGCAAACGCGGCAGGTGCATCGCCATACGCGAAGCTGCGATCCGACACCACGTTGCTGCCCACCGCCGGGTGCAGCACCTGGGCGTCTGCGCCGATGGCCCGCTCGATGTCGACCACGGCAGGGAGTGCCCGGTAATTGACGCGAATCGCATCGAGCGCGTCTTCCGCCAAGTAGCGACTCTCGGCGATGACCACCGCCACCGGCTCGCCCGCATAGCGCACGCGATCCACCGCCAACGCCCAATGTTCCATGGGTTGCTTGACACCCACCACAAAGGGCTGCGACCAGCGCTGCACGTCTTCACCGGTCAGCACGGCACGAACGCCCGGCAGGGCCAGCGCGGCTGACACATCCATCAGCAGCAGCTCGGCGTGCGCGTGCGGCGAGCGAAGCACTGCCGCATGCAGCGTGCCAGAAGGCACGCCCAGGTCGTCGCCGTAGCGACCGCGGCCACTCAGCAGCGCATCGTCTTCAACGCGCGGCACTGACTGGCCGACATGGGATGAGAGGGAGGGCTGACGCATGAACTGCGTCGCGCCCGGGTCGCTGTGCACTGTGTGTCTCCTGCTTGTCTTTCTATGCCTCTAGCGTAGGCAAGGCAGCAGGCAGGCGTGAACACGCCAGTCCAGCGAAGGACCAAATCGTCTGATCTTGGCTCGGAAAGTCCAGCGACTTTCATGCTGCAGCGCAGCAACAAACGGCCGGAGGCCGTTAAAGAAAATCGGCGGGGGGTGGTGAGCCCACGGGCGGCTCGTAGAGGTTGACGGCGCGGCGGTAATCCGTAGGCGTGATGCCCAGGTGCTGCCGGAAAAAGCGCGCGAAATGGCTGGAAGCCGTGAAACCCACGTCATGGGCCACGTCGCCGACCGGCTCGCTCGAATGCGACAGCCGGTCGACGGCGGCCTCAACACGCAGGACGTTGGCGTACACCAGCGGGGTGACCTGCGTGTCGCGATGGAACAGCGAGAAAAAATGCGCGCGCGACAGCCCGGCGAAGCTGGCGAGATCGTCCGTATCAAAGTCGCGCGCCAGGTTCTCGCGCATGTAGGCGATGACCTTGCGGGTGCGTGGGTCTATCGACGATGGTGGCCGGCTACGCAGCAGGCCGGCGATGTCGCGCCAGCCCGAGTAACTGTCGATGACCGAAATCACCAGGTTAAATAGCAGGTTTTCCAGTCGACTTGCAGCCACTTCGTCGGCCCACCACAGCTCCAGCACGAATTCCTCGACGATCTTGCGGGTCTCCGGCCGGGTCTGCACGCAGGACTGCGGAAAGAAGCGCGGGTGCGAAGACAAGGTAAAAGAGCGCTGGATTTCCGAAAGCCACGACGGCTCAATGTACAGAGCAAGGATCAGGGTTTGCTCGCTGGGAGCCGCGTGCGTGTAGGCATGCGGCTCCCAGGCGTTGACGAGCACCGCAGTTTCACCGTTCAGCGGCTGACGCTCGCCGCGCACCAGGAACGCGCTGTCGGTCCCGCCAGCCTTGATCAGGATGTGACAATGGTGGTGCGCATGTACCACCAGCGAAGCATTCATGTCCAGCAGGGCCACACGACCAAAGCGCCCCTGGAATATTTTGATGGCTTTCGACATGTTTACCGGGAAGGAAAAGGTCCTTGAGAACTAGGAAAAATATTTAATCATAGCCCTACCATCCCGATTGCGCGTGAACCGTCTGATTCTGATGTGGCGACGGCAGCCTTTCTCAAACTGGCCCTTTCTGACCTTGGGCTAGTGTTTAATTGAAAAGTAAAACGATATTAATCTGATCTCCTTCGCCAACCGGGTGAAGGTGCTCATGCACGACGGCATTGGCATTTGGCTGGCGGCAAGGCGGCTGCACCAAGGTAAGTTCATCTGGCCCAAAGACGGCGGCGCCACGCTCGCGCTGACGCGAACGCCGTCGATGTGCTCGTGCTCGACCTCGCGAAGCCGACAAAGAAGGAGCTCGAGGCCGCAATGGCCGGGCACCTGCTCGCCGAGACGAAGTTTACGGCCACGTACCCAGAAGGCGAAGGCCGCTTGAGATGCGCCGCATCGATCCGCATGGCGAGCCACGGATCACGAGCTTGGTCGCGCGTGTTCTAGTAGTTAGTTCCATCTTTGTGGGGGCGAACGAACTGGCCGCTGCCCTTGGCATTGATGATCCCCTTGCCATCCCAGGCCAATGCGCCGCGCACATAGGTCGCAGCGACCTTGACCTGGAATTCACGGCCTTCGGATGAGCTCCAGTTCACCGCAGACAGACTGGTGGATGGGTCGTAACGGTATTTCTCCGGCTTCAGGATCACGATGTCAGCATCCGCGCCCACGTTCAGCGAGCCTTTTTTCGGGTCGAGCAGGAAATGCCGGGCCGGACCGTCGCAGAGTTGTTTGACCACCATCGTCGGGGAAATGCCGTGTTCCGCGCAACCGGTCCAGAAAGCCGGCAGCAGGACCTCCAGACCCGGACCGCCAGAAGCGTTCTTGAAGATGTTGGGGTCGCCCTTGCGCTCGAGCCCCCAGCTCACATGGTCCGACGATACGAAAGTGCACTCGTTATTGGCAATATGGGTCCACAGCAGATCCACTTCCGCTTTGGGGCGGATCGGTGGGTAGTGCTTGGTTTTGGCGCCGAATTTTTTGGTGTGCTCCTCATGGTTC
>JANLQJ010000065.1:0-17760 GCA_031367715.1 Hyphomicrobiaceae bacterium
GCTCGGTCTTGCCATCAGCAACCAGCCGCTCCAGTGCGGTGCGATCATCCGAGCCGATGCAAAGGCATGCCTTGATGTTCCTCATGCCGCCAATGAATCTGATTTGCGGGCAAATGGGAATCTTATAAATGGGTCAAAACAATAGGTGTGATTGGAGTCAAGCAACACCAGCACGGTCGCGCCCGCTGGAATCTGTTCACGCACCTTGCCGACGATGTCCGGCTCGATCGAGCTGCCTTCAATGGTCGTTATCAGCGGCCGCAACGGATGCGTGTCAATGGCCGTCTTGTTGAGTGGCTTGATCTCGATATCCACACCCACCACGCGGCCCTTGCCAATGGCCTTCATGATCGAGGCGTAGAAGACGAGGCTACCGCCATGCGCGATTCCCGTTTCCACGATCACATCAGGTTGCAGCCGCCAGATGACTTCCTGGATGCGAACCAGATCCTCGGGCAGTTGAATGACCGGCCGGCCAAACCAAGTGAACCCATAGGAGTATTTCAGATTCCAGCCGACGCGCACCCAGAGGCTGGACAGTACGTGGAAAGCGTCGGCCGAAAGCAGGGGTTGCGCTGCTGCAGTGCCAATCTTGATCGTGCCCGCGTCCGTATCGATTTCGAGCTTCATCGTCGGTCCATTTTTAGCTTCAGGTGGGGGTTACCGCCTTTTTTACGGTGATGCTAGCGCATCTGCGGGGCCCTAGGCGAGCGTGAACTTTGGCCGGAAGCCGACTCTCCCCCATCAATCCGCGGGTCCCGGCGAGGACATCGAGAAGGGTGATAAGTCTTGGGGACAGCGTGCCGGTGGCGCAGAGCAGGGAAGTCGTGGTAGGGGAGCACGGGCAGGGGGCTTTCGAATCCGCAGGTCTAACGATCAACCAAATTGAAGTGGAGGGGCGGTGCCATATTGTGCGTCAATTCTTCGGCTGTGAATGATAGAGCCTTCGCCGGGTGTGTCCAGCGAGTCACAGAGCATGGGAGGTGCATGGTTGGCTGTGGCCCCGCAATCGCGTTTTGATGAAAACTCGTATAAACGAAGGAACCATTGCTTGACGATCCCACGCTGCTATTCATACTTCGCTGTGCTGACTGCAACGCGAACGGGTTTCCATCTCACCGCTGAAACTGGCCCGGAAGCTGGCCATAAGACACCGAAAGAGGTCGCTGATGGACTCGCGCTTTAGTCGCGTCTGGTGGCGGGACTTTCGGTGCGGCCCAAATGCACGAGCGGACGATGAGGCACCAACTCCTGCAGGGTTGGATCTCGTCGAGCAGGCCCGTAAATTCGCTATTCGAGGGATACGGCAGCCGTGAGCAAGCCAAGAATCACCGTCATCATTCCCACGCGCGAGCGTTGCGACGTGCTTGAGAAATCACTACGCACTGTGACGGCACAAGACTACGACAACCTCGAGATCATCGTCAGTGACAACTTCAGCGGCGACGCAACTTGCGAAGTGGTCCGCGCGGCCAACGATCCGCGCATCAGATACCTCAACACCGGTAAGCGGCTGAGTATGTCGCACAACTGGGAGTTCGCGCTGTCGCACGTTGAGGATGGTTGGGTCAGCATCATCGGCGACGACGACGGCCTGTTGCCGGGCTGTCTCACGAAGATTTCAGAAGTAGTCCGATCATTTCGGGTCCTTGCTATTAGGACGAAGGTTTGCGGCTACTCTTGGCCATCCTTGACAGGTAAGGAATTCGGATTGTTGCGGGTGCCGTTTGGCAACGGTTCCGAGGTTCGAGGAACGCGGCGGTGGCTCGATCTCGTTTTGACTGCAAGGGCCAACTACACTGACCTGCCGATGCTCTACAACGGCGGCTTCGTGAGCATGGCCGTACTGAAGGAGATTAAAGGAAAAACTAGAGCGATTTATCAGTCCTGTATTCCGGATGTCTACTCTGCGGTTGCAATCTCGAGTTCGATCGATAGGTACGTGTATCTCGCCGAGCCCGTTGCAATTAATGGCGCCTCAAAGCACAGCACAGGCTCGGCGCAATTTAAGGCCGAGGGCGGCAGGGACGAATCGCCTGCGAAAAAGTTCCAGTCGGAAACTAATATTCCCTTCCACGATGACGTGCCGCTCATGCCAGATGGCTCGTTTCCTGTCTCGATACAGGCTTTCATCTACGAATCCTATCTTCAATCTGCGGCGCTTCGGCCTGGCGAAGACAGCCCACAACACGCCGAGCAACTCAAGCTAATCCTGGCAACCGCTTCCCGCCGCCATTTGGCCGCTGTGATGCAGTGGGGGCGGTTATTTGCCGACCGGCATGGGCTTAATTTCGAGACAGTTGCGGGCACGGCGTTCCGCACTCGGCTGTTGATTAAGGCGAAAGCCCAGTTGAAGTGGCCCGGCCCAGCGTGGAAGGAAGTCGGATCGCGGGAAGAGCCGATCCGCGATGTCTATGAGGCCAGCCTGGTTGCGGCCCGAATTTGCCAGAAGCCGCGAGTGAAATGAGCTGCCAGCATTTCGGTTGGTCGAATATTGGTGCGCACGAACAGCGTCGGCGACGAGAAGATCCTGGCCACCACCGCTGCCTCGCCCCGTTCTTATGTTACCCAAGCACTGGGTCACTTATGGAATTTCCTAGATTCTTTTGCCGGCAAAGCGCCGATTTTTCTAAGAAGCGCCGTAGGTCGCAGATATCGAAAAAAATTCTTTTGGAAACGGCCGAGCTTTACACCACTTTTCCAGACCAGTCCGCGAGATCTTAAACCTAGGAGGTTCGCGCGAGATTTGCCGGTTAAATTTACATATAACGCATCGCCCCACCCATACTTTTTATGAATATCTAGGGCGACCCGGCTGAACCCAATAGAGTCCATGAACTCGTCGACATCTTCCAACTGAGCACAACCCTCATAGTGCGGCTTCGAGTTTACTTCAACACAAGCCCACTTTACCTGGTGAATCCTTTCGCCGAGACCACGCAACGCGCGGACCTCCGCACCCTGCACGTCGACGCACAGGTATTCAAACCTAGCCGCAACAGGTAATACACCATCGAGCCTTGCTGTAAATATGCTTTCTTCTACGCGGAACGATATCTCAGGAGCCTTGACAAGGTGCTCCTTGGGAACCAGCAGCGACGAAGACGCCTGATTGGACGCCCGATAGATAGGCATAGACACTCCGTCGATATCCCAACAAGCTACTTGAAAGACCAAGTTATTTGGATCACCAGAAAATCTCTCTTTCAATCGTGTCACTTTGTCAGGCAACATTTCTATCCAGATTACCGGGCTCCAACCATGCGCCTTGTATGACTCTGCTTCTTCGGCTTCGTGCGCACCGATATGAAGGACGCCGTTAGGTTTGGCGCCGAAGAATAAGCTTATATGTGATACGCTTATCGCCATTTACAGTTCCACAATTTCATATGAGAGAATGTTGCATTGTTGTGCGGCAACTTCGCAGCGAGTTCGTATTTGCATCCAGCATTGTTCAATTATTGACGTTTGCCCCAACTGACACTTGTAACGCCGAGCGTCTCACTTCACATTAATTAGACATATTTAATGAAACTCCATTTAAATAAACATTGCCGCAAGCATCTATAGGTTTCCAATCTTTTCTGCCCTTCGTGACAAATGGCTCGAAGATCACAATTCCTTTGTTTAGCAGCCCGGCCAAATAGCTGAACGCACTTTTCGCTTGAATTAAAACGTCTGCGCTGATCAAACTCTGAATTGTATCCGTGGGCTCTTCATTGAGCCGCAATTTGCACCCCAAATCTCGGAAAATTCGAAAATCTGACTCTTGACCCTGCGAATAAATGGCGCAATCGAGACCTCTGCCGTGTCGCCTAAGGTGCTCCATTGCACATGCAACTGTACGGGCCACTGCCTCGTTTGACGTATAACGACCTGAATTTCCAGAGTGACTCACGTCTCCACGGCGAATATGTACGGCGACCGAGGCATTCTGCGCAACGTTCCTAGCTGCTCCTCTGTATTTTGAGCGAATTTCCTCCGCAATTGAAGAAAATGGATCCGGCAGTGTATTCATGTAGCCGGTAAAGTGCTTTACTTGTATCACGCAAGGACGCCTCCACAACAACGGGCGGCGCAAGAACTTTCGCAACGTCACAATTGGCAAACCGCATTCACATGCTCTTGATTCGCCCGTCCCCAGAGAAAACAAACTCTCCCATTCTTGTGGTCCAGTTGCAACCGTGGCATGTTCAATAGTTTGGACTGGTGTGTGATAATACTTGATGCCAATATTTCGACAGTATGCCATAACGGTCATCGTCGCCAATACCTGGGCGCCGCCACCATCCGTACGGCCGGCACAAGTCAACCCAGTTTCCCTTGAGATTGCTCCACAGACTGCCAGCGCCCTCAAAGCCATATCATCGCGGAAGACTTTCAATTCATACTCCAAGTGAGTTGCATCACAAAGGCGCGCGTCGCGGAATCATAGTTTTATCAAAGGCGAATACTTCGCATAGACAGCTCGCCGCGCGGCTGCCATTGGGCCGGAGAAGGCACCGTTGGAGACATGATGGTAATCTTCGACACCTGTGCCAATGTGGCTTCCAGGTGCTGAATGTCGAAGATGAAGATCATGCCCCCCCACTCAATCAAACAACCTGCTCACACTTCGTTCCTCCGCGGTCCGCTTCACCGCTTCGCCGAGCAGGCTGGCCACGCTCAGCACCCGGACATTGCGCGACACCCGCACCGCCTCGGTCGGCTGGATCGAATCCGTGATCGTCAGCGTTTTCAGCTGGCTCGCCGCCACCCGCGCCACCGCCCCGCCCGACAAGACCCCGTGCGTGATGTGCGCCATCACCTCGGTCGCGCCCTTGGCCAGCAGCGCCTCGGCGGCGTTGCACAGGGTGCCGCCCGAATCCACGATATCGTCGACCAGCACGCAGCGCATGCCCTTGACGTCGCCGATCACGTTCATGACTTCGCTCTCGCCGGCGCGTTCGCGGCGTTTGTCGACGATCGCCAGCGGCACGCCGAGGCGACTGGCCATGGCGCGGGCGCGCACCACGCCGCCAACGTCCGGCGAGACCACCACCACCTTGGCCAGGTCGTTGCGCTCCTTGACGTCGGCGACCATGACCGGAGCGGCGTAGAGATTGTCGACCGGGATGTCGAAGAAGCCCTGAATCTGGCCGGCATGCAGATCCATGGTCAGCACGCGATCGGTGCCGGCGCGCTCGATCAGGTTGGCCACCAGCTTGGCCGATATGGGGGTGCGTCCCGCGGACCGCCGGTCCTGGCGGGCGTAGCCGAAATACGGGATCACGGCGGTGATGCGCTTGGCCGAGGAGCGTTTCAGCGCATCGACGATGATCAAGAGTTCCATCAGATGATCGTTGGTCGGGAACGAGGTCGACTGCAGCACGAACACGTCCTCGCCGCGCACGTTCTCCTGGATCTCGACAAAGATCTCCATGTCGGCAAAGCGGCGCACGATGCATTTGGTCAGCGGCACCGCGAGGTAGGACGCCACGGCCTCGGCCAGCGGACGATTGCTGTTGCCGGCGACCAGTTTCATGGCAGGGGGTCCTTGTGACGCGTGACGATGCTGTGGGTGATAGCAAATGCCGGGGATGGGGGCAAATCAGGCTTTGGGCATCGGGCAATGGGCATTGGGCATGGTTTGGCTGCCTAAAGCCCAAAGCCCAACGCCACCTCACGCCTTTTTCGGCAACAGCTCGACAATTCCCTTGGCCGCCTCGGCCGCGGCGTCGTCAGCGGTCTTGCCCCAGGGGCCGTCCAGCGCGCCTTGCGGCACCACGTTGTTCTGCCAGACCGTGCCCTTCTTCTTGCCGGCGGGATCGAGCACTTGCCATTCGATCTTGATGGTCTGCTTGCCGCCCGACGGCTGGCCCATGACGACGCGGCCTTGCACCGTGTAGGCGCCGGGGATGACGCCGTTCTGCGCCTCGATGCCGCGGTTGCGCAGGTTGGCCTGCAGCGCGCGCGTCAGCGACTGGGCACCATCGCCAGGTGCGCCGGTGACGGTGGCGACCGTGGTGGCGGCGGGGCCAGAGGGCAGCGAGGCGGTGCTCTGCGGCGCCTTGCCATCGCCGCTGATCAGGCTGCCCGGCGGCTGGCCCGGCGGGTTGGCCGGCAGCGAGGCGGTTTGAGCCGGGGCGGATACCGGTGCGGACGTCGAGGCGGTGGCGGCCGGAGCGGCGTTGGCGGGTGTGCTGGGGCTGCCGAAGCCGAACAACTGGCCGAGCGTGGTTGAGCCGAAACCCGACTGCGTCGAGGTGTTGGCGGCGGCATCGGCGGCCGGGCCGGGAATCGGCGCGCCGCCGGCCTTCATCGGCACCCAGGCGGCCAGTTGGCCGGCCGAAGCGTTGGCGATGCGGTCGATCACGCCCTGGTCGATATTGGCCCAGGGGTCCTTCGACTTCTTGGTGCTCTTGACGATCTCCTCGCCGGTGAAGCGCTGTGCGCGCTGGCCAGTCTTGTCGGTAACGTCCCAGATGTACGAGAGCTTGGTGCCGGCCTTGTCGGGGGCGGCCACCACATAGCCGCGTACCGTGTAATCGGGGCCGTCGGCGGGCGACTTGGCGATCGGGATGCTTTGCCGGGCGAGCGCGCCCGAGACGCCGGCGCTCAGATTCTCGGCCACTGCGGCCGGTGCGCCGACGATCGGCGCGAACACCAGCTTGGCGCGCCCTTGGGCCTGCGGCGCGGCGGCGACGCTGTTCGTGCCACCGGTACCGCTGCCAAGCGCTGAATTGGCGGTTTCACAGCCGGCCAGCGGCATGGCCAGCAGGCTGATGGCGAGGCCCGTTGCGACAAAGCTGGGCGCGCGACATCGCTGCCAGTGCCGCACGAAATGTGCGCGTGCGTTCGTCACGGGTGACGACCCCCCTTGATAAAGTATCCCGCTGAACGTCGACGCCCTACGCAAAACATCGTAGACAGACAAAGTTACGCACGCAATGGCACAAACACAATACGCAACCATAAGGTCTGGCGTTTCGACGTACTGCAAGGCCTAGCCCTTCGAGGCGCGCTCGTCGAGGAAGAATCCCCCGTAATGGTTGCCGAGGCGACTGATCGCCGGGGAATTCGCGCCTCTTGAGACCACGCAAACTGTGGATATCAGCGTGCGCTCACAACAATGGCGGATATTTGTCGCCCGTAATCGGCCGCGCCGCGGTGTCCCATGCGGCGGTAGGAATAGAAATCCGATTCGCCCTGATAGGTGCAGCGGGCGAGGTCCTCGATAGCGCCGATCGCGGCGGCCTGCAGCCGGCTGACGACAAAAGCCGGCAGATTGAAATGCCAGCGGGCGGCGCTGCGCGGGCGGTGGAAAAAGCGGGCGTGGCCGAGGTCGCGAGCGACGAACGTCGCCTCGAACTCGTCGCCAACCTCATAGGCATTGGGGCCGATCATCGGGCCGACGGCGGCCAGAATGCGGGAACGGCGGGCGCCCTGGTCCTCCATGGCGGTAATGGTCGCCTCGAGAATACCGGCCAGGGCTCCCTTCCAGCCGGCGTGAGCGGCGCCGACCACGCGGGCGTCCGGATCGGCAAACAGGATCGGCGCGCAATCGGCGGTGAGGGCGCCGATGGCCAGGCCCGGGGTGGCCGAGACCAGGGCGTCGGCTTGCGGACGCTTGGTCAGATCCGGCCACGGCGCGCTGACCGGGACGGCGACGGCACCATGGACCTGGTGCACGGTGAGCAGCCGCTCAGGCGCCGTGCCGAGGCGCTCGGCAACGCGGGCGCGGTTGGCAACCACGTGCTCGGCAAGGTCGCCCGAGCCGGGGCCGCAATTGAGCGAGGCATAGTCGCCTGCCGACACGCCACCCCGCCGGGTGAAAAATCCGTGCCGGATGCCGGGCAGTTTCGACAGTATCGCCGCCTCGATAAACTCCGCCATGTCGCCTGCTGCCGCCCGCCCCGATTTGCCTGTGATCACAAACACATCAGAATACCGGCGGGGCCGCAAGTGCTTCGCTGGTGAGAGCCATGGCACGGAAACGCGCGCCCATGCCTGAGGGGTCCATCAGGCGGGCAAGGCCGCTCTGCAGCTGTTGCATGGTGCGGGCGTCCTTGCCTTGGGTGAGGCGCTGCAGCCGGGCCGCGGCGCCGAGCCGGCCGAGCAGCTCAGCTTGAGTGATCGGGCCATAGGCGGTGAGGCCGGCCGTTTTTGCCGCGCCAGCAACCTGCGCGAAATCGACCTGCGCCGAGAGATCATGTTCGCCGGGCGCGGCTAGCGGATCGGCGTAACGTTGGGCGCTGACCGCCTGCAGCGTGTCGCCGGCGACCGGGCCGAGATGGCCGTAGTCGATATAGAGGTGCATGTGCGGCGCGCCGGCGAGGGAACACGCAAGGCCGCCGAGCATATCGGCCGCGCCGGTCATGACTTCGCAGAACGCGCCGTCGGGTTGTGGCGGGGGCGAGAATAACGCCTCGACGATCGGGCTTTCAGAAACGATAAAACACAATGCCTGTTGCCCAGCGCCGCGGCTATTGGTTCCGGACTCGTTCCCGCCGCTCACCCCGCCCCTCTCCGCGTCAAAACGGGGAGAGGGGGCAGAGTTCTTGCTTGCGCCCGGCGCCGCCCCGCCGGGGAGCCAGCCGCCGGGCGCGATGCTCCCTCTCCCGGTACTTTCGAGGAGAGGGTCGGGGCGAGGGGCAGGATCTTGCTGCGCTGCCCACACACCGACCAGCCGCTCATGCCAGTGGCCGTTTACCGCCACCAGCTGCCGGATCGGCAACGCATCCAGGAATTCGTTGGCGATGACGATGCTTGGGAGCGGACTAGCAACGCCAACATTTTCGCGCCACCCAACAGGCACGCCGCAATCGGCCAGCCTCGCGCGCTGTTGGTCGCGCAACCTGACGTTGCTCTCCACCAGCACGACCTCCAGGCCGCCGCGCGCCACCGGCAGCACCTTCAGCGCGCGCAACGCATCGGCCATCAGCGTGCCCCGACCCGGCCCCAGTTCGATCAGCCGCCAGCGCGTCGGCTCGCCGAGCGACTGCCAGCAGACCGCCACCCAGATACCGATCAGCTCGCCGAAGATCTGGCTGATCTCGGGCGCCGTGATGAAATCGCCCGCCGCGCCAATAGCTTGCCGTTGGCGATAATAGCCGTGAGTGTCATCCATCAGGCAGGCGCGCATGAACGCCTCGACCGGCATCGGCCCCTCGGCGGCAATGCGGGCGGCGAGCCAATTCGTCATACTGCGCTCGCCACCGGCGGCCTTGCCATCGCCCGCCGGATCAGCCAGGCGCCGACCAGCAGCATGGGCACGCAATAGAGCATCCCCGAAGTGACAAAACCCGATTGGAAGAACCAGGTGCTGTCGCCTTCGCGAAACAGCTCGCAGAGACTGCGGGCGATGCCGTAGCCGAACAGGAATACGCCGCTCTGCAAGCCTTCGCGCTTGAGGCCGCCACGCCTGGTCGCAAGCCACCACAGCAAGAGGCCGAGCGCCAGTCCTTCCAACCCCGCTTCATAGAGCTGGCTGGGATGGCGCGGCAGCGGGCCCGCATCGGTATTGGGAAACACCATCGCCCAGGGCACATCGGAGACGCGGCCCCATAACTCGCCGTTGACGAAATTGGCGATGCGGCCAAAGAACAGCCCGACCGGCACCGCCGTGGCCACCACATCGCCGGCGGCCAAAGCTGAAATGCCGTAACGCCACGCAAACGCGAACAGCGCGATGGTGACGCCGATCACGCCGCCATGGAACGACATGCCGCCGTTCCAGGTGCGCAAGATCTCCACCGGGTCGCGCAGATAGGGCATCGGATCGTAGAGGATGATGTTAAGCAGCCGCCCGCCCAAGACGACGCCGGCCATCACCCAGAGCAGCAGCGTGTCCACCTCGTCGAGTGTCAGCGGCTTGCGGTTGCCCCACAACGCGGCGTTGGCGACCATGCGCCGGATATAGAGCCAGCCCAGCAGCAGGCCGGCGACATAGGACAGGCCATACCAGCGCACCCAGATCGGCCCCAGCTTGAGCGCGACCGGGTCAAAACGGGGGAAGTCGATGGCGAGAAACCGCAGGGCTGTGAACATTGTGATGACCGGTGGCCCAAGGGGACATGGGGTGCTAGAAGGTGAGGGGTCAATAACAAAAGGCTTACCCCGAAGCCATGACCCAAACCAACAATCGACTTCTTGATGATCTCGCCAAAGTCATGACCGACGCCGCTGGCGCCGCACAAGGCCTCAAGCGCGAGGCCGAAAGCGTTTTTCGCAACCGCGCCGAACGCGTGCTGCGCGATCTCGACGTGGTGCAGCGCGAAGAATTCGAGGCGGTCAAAGCCATGGCCGAGCGCGCCCGGACCGAGAACGAGCGGCTGGAAGCGCGGATGGTAGAACTTGAGCGGCGGCTGGCAGTTCCGGGTACGGCGTGACCCTTTCCATGATGGCGCGCCACGCGATGTCATCCCATGCGCGGCGCATCGTCAAAACGCTGCGCCGTCGACGCATGACAGCATCGGAAGACGCAGCCCAACCACCCCCAACGACAGGATTCGCCCAATCGCGGTAGCTCACTCCGGCCACACCCTAAACTGCTCCACAGGTCGTTCTCTCTATCACCCCGTTTTGCCCGAATTTCGCTGGAATTGACCCCCGAGGTCGCGTCAGGGCGTGGAGAACGGTCGGGCCTGCTTGCGACTCAACGTGGCCCCCTAGACAAGAGTGTGCACGACAGGCTCGTTGCAGCCGAAACGTGCGCCAAATAACAAGGACTCTTCATGGCCTCGAGCGAACTGAAATTCGAACGTGCCTCCAGCCCTATCGATCTCATCGAGCAGATCGCCACGGCACAGGATTGGTCGTATGAACGCTCGTCCGACGACGAGTTGACGCTGACCGTGCCCGGCACTTGGTCGGATTATCACGTTTCAATCAACTGGCGCGATGACCTGGAAGCGCTGCATGTCGCCTCGGCGTTCGACTGCAAGGTGCCGGACGCGCGCCTGAACGAGATTTACCGCCTGATCGCGCAGATCAACGAACAGCTCTGGATCGGCCATTTCGATCTCTGGCTGCATGACGGCCTGCTGATGTACCGGCACGGCCTGCTGCTCAACGACGCGGCGGCCACCCCCCGCCAATGCGAGGCGCTGATCCACTCGGCGCTGGAAGCCTGCGAGCGCTACTATCAGGCCTTCCAGTTCGTGGTCTGGGCTGGCAAGGAAGCGCGTGAAGCGCTGACCTCGACGATGTTCCAGACCGAAGGGCAGGCGTGAAGAATGGCAGTGGGGCAGTCGTGACAGCACATTGTCATCCCGCGCGCCGCGCAACGTTTTGACGCTGCGCCGCAGACACGGGACCTCATTCTGGCTTGCGCTCGGCGACTCCCGTTCCGGGAGCCGGCCGCCGAGCGCGTGCCGCAGCGCATCCGAACTGTCATCCCGTGCGCAGCGCAGCATGCTTATGGTGCGCTGCAGACACGGGACCTTTCGGGGCTCAAGCCGTGGTCCAACGCGGCAGGAGCCCCATGAGGTCCCGGATCAGCGCCGCACCATGAAACATGCTGCAGCGCATCCGGGATGACAAACGCCTACTGCCTACTGCCTACTGCCTACTGCCTACTGCCTACTGCCTACTGCCTACTGCCTACTGCTACTGCCTACTGCCTACTGCCGTATTCCTTCAATGCGTCAACCGCATCGCCGTCAACTCGTGGCCGATCTTGCTGAAGGCGGAGTTCATGTCGGAGATCGTCAAGGCGTTGAAGTAGAAGGGCGGGCCCGAGGCGCATTGCGACAGCACGTCCTGTGCGGTCGGGTCCGTGACTTGGAAGGCAATGGCGTAGATCTCGATCCCGGCCAATTTGATTTTTTCGCAGAGCGCCAAGGTCTTGGCGTTGGCCGCGTCGACGTCGCTGCCCCAATGGTCGGGATAGCTGGCCGAATGGGTGTTGGCACCATCGGTCATCAGGATCAGCCGCTTTTTCGTCGTGGCGATCGGACCGCCATCCCGGAAGGGTGAGGCCGGATCGGGCGACAGCAACCGCCAGCCCCACAGCAGACCCGGCGCGATATAGGTCTCACCGCCTTCAGTCAGGCCGTTGATAGCGGTCTTGATGACCGCCGGATTGCTGTTGAGACGGATCAACTGGGCCGGGCAATCCCAATTGGGAAACAGCGCGGGAACCTGATTGCCAGCCGTGGCGGCGACTTCGGCGTCGGCCGGATCGTTTTGCGAGCCGACGCAGCCTTGCCAGAGATGAACATCGATCTGCGGCGTGCAGGTGGTCGAGATCGGGTGGGCATAGTCGTTGGCATCGTTAGAGGAGCAATCATAGGGAGCGCCGTCATTGTAGCAGGTGGCGGTCACGTGTACCGGCGTCGCCAGCTGCTCATAGGTTGTCGAGCAGTAGTCATAGTTGGTCGAATAGTCGGCCGCACCGTTCAGCCAGGGGGCGTTGCGATGGGCGAGCCCGACATTGACGTAGTAGGTGAACGGCACCAGGCCGACTTTCATGTTCGGATTGGGACTGGTCGAGCCGGGCACCTTGTACAGCAGATCGGTGAGATCGTTGGCGGCCTGCTGGGCGGCAGCCAGCTTGCTGCCGGCCATCGAATGGGTGGTATCGAAAGCAATCGCCACCTCCATCGGCCCGCCAGCGCCGGCAACCGCGGTGCTCATGGCCCGCACGGTCGATTGGCCGTCGCCGAACAGCCCGAGGAACAGCGTGCCCATCGCCACCTCGGCGTGCGCTGTGATGGTGCCGTTGGCCGGATCGACGCTCACTGAAATCGACGGATGCATGCCAGTCGAGTCCAGCGCCCGCCCGGCCCGTTCGCTCACCATGCTGGCCAAATCCTGGTTGGCGGTGGTGCCGATCGCACCTGCCAGCACGGCAGCGTCGAGTGCGTGCTGCATGTCGTTGCGCATGCGCACTTGCATGCCAAAGTCGATGGCGAGCCCGATGGCGCCGATCACCGGTATGGCGCACAGCGCAAACACCAGCGAAACATTGCCACGACGGTCGCCCAGCAGACGTGAACGCTGTACTATGGAACGCAAGCCGATCATTTTGAAACCCCGCGACTGGCACAGTCCATGCAGGCTGACACGATGGCGCCTGCAGCTTGGACCTTGGTCTGGGGCAACGATTGCGACGTAAACGGTAAGTTTGTCCTAAAACCCTCGGTATCCCCGTATCTAGGTTGGCGGTCGATTGACGGCTGTCGCGTTTCGGCACGGACGGATGGCGGGGGCCTGTCGGATGGCGGGGGCCTTGTCAGCTCCCGAGAGGTCCCATAGAACAGCCCATTGGCAGCCGCCCAACCCTTCGGAGCCATCATGACGCTGCAACTTTCCGGCCCGCTCGTGCTGGTCGGCGCCGGCAATATGGGCGGCGCCCTGCTCAAGGGCTGGCTGGCCGGCGGGCTGGACCCGGCACTGGTGGTGGCGCTCGATCCGGCCCCGCCAGCGTCGATGGCGAGGCTGCTGGCAAGTCACGGCATTGCCTGTCTGGCTACGCCGCCACGCCTTGAGAGGGCGCCGGACGTCATCCTGCTCGCCGTCAAGCCGCAGCTCATGGACCAAGTGGTGCCGGGGGTTGCCGCGCTGGCCGGTCCGGGCACCGTGGTGCTGTCGGTGGCCGCCGGGCGCACCATCGCCAGTTTGGCGCGCCATTTTGCTCCCGGTACCGCCATCGTGCGCTCGATCCCCAATACGCCGGCCTCGGTTGGCCGCGGCATCACGGCGGTGTTCGCCAATGCCACGGTAACTCCGGCTCAGCGCGCGTTGTGCGACCGGCTGCTGGCCGCGGTCGGTGCGGTGACCTGGGTCGATGCGGAGCGCCTGATCGATGCCGCCACGGCGGTCTCGGGCTCGGGGCCGGCCTATGTGTTCCTGCTGGCCGAGTGCCTGGCCGAAGCGGGCCGCCAAGCCGGATTGCCCGCCGAGATCGCCACGCAACTGGCGCGCGCGACCGTCGCGGGCGCTGGCGAGTTGCTGCACCAAAGCGACCTCGGCGCCAGCACGCTGCGCCAGAACGTCACCTCGCCTGCCGGCACCACGGCCGCCGCGCTCGCCGTGCTGATGGCCGAGGGTGGGTTGCAGCAGCTGATGACGCGCGCCGTTGCGGCCGCCGACCAGCGCGCGCGCGAACTGGCGGTTTGACTGCCATCATTGCATTGCCGCGCCATGCGCCTATGTTTGACGGACCCAAACACCGCCAAGGAGCCCCCCCATGCTCGATCTCGCCACGCCGAAGGGCCGCATCATCGACGCCGCCTTGAAGCTTGCCGCCGCCAAACCCTGGCACGACGTTACCTTGCACGAGATTGCGCAAGCGGCTGGCGTCGGTCTGGTTGATCTCTCCAAGGAGTTCTACGGCAAGCTCTCGATCATGGCCGCCTTCACCAAGCTGGTGGACCAGGAAGTACTGGGACGCGCCCGCCTGGTGCACGGCACCGACGAGAGCCATCGCGACCGCGTGTTCGATGTCATCATGACGCGCTTTGACGTGCTGCAGCCGTACCGCGCGGCGCTCAAGAGCATCGTCACCGACAGCGGCATGCTGCCCGGCCCCGATATGCTCGCCCGCTCGATGCGCTCGCAGCACTGGATGCTGGTGGCCGCCGGCATCCCCGCCGATGGCCCGGCCGGCCGCGCCCGCGAGGCGGCCCTGCTCAGCGTCTACGCCCGCACCTTCCGCGAGTGGCTGGACGACGAAGATCCCGGCCGGGCCAAGACCATGGCCGTGCTCGACCGGCGTCTGCGGAATGGCGAGCGCTGGATGCAGACCTTCGAGGACGTGCACGCCAGGTTTGAGAAATTCGGCGAGCTGTTCCAGCGCGGCAAGGGGCGCGGGCGGGACCAGGCGGAAACGGCCAAGGGCACCGCACCGCCAGCCAGTGCCACGAACTTCTGATTCTTTGCGTCCCAACCAAGAGTTGTCCTCCCGGGGTTCCTGCCGTGTTGGGCCACGGCTTGAGCTCGATGAGGTCTCGTGCGCAGCGCACCGTGAAGGACGCTGCGCCGCGCACGGGATGACAGTTCGGATGGTGCCCTCGAAAACAATGTCATCCCGGATGCGCTGCAGCATTCTTATGGTGCGGCGCTGATCCGGGACCCCATCGGGCTCCTGCCGTGTTGGAACACGGCTTGGGACCCATGAGGTCCCGTGTCTGCGGCGCACCGTCAAAACGCTGCGCCGCGCACGGGATGACAGTTTTTGGGATGGGCTGTGCGCCCTCGAAAACGATGTCATCCCGGATGCGCTGCAGCATTCTTATGGTGCGGCACTGATCCGGGACCTCAAAGAGCTCCTGCCGTGTTGGAACACGGCTTGAGCCCCATGAGGTCCCGTGTCTGCAGCGCACCGTGAAGGACGCTGCGCTGCGCACGGGATGACAGGGTGGATGGACTGGGCCAGCCCCGCAACAGATGTCATCCCGGATGCGCTGCAGCATTCTTATGGTGCAGCGCTGATCCGGGACCCCATCGGGCTCCTGCCGTGTTGGACCACGGCTTGAGCCCCGAAACGTCCCGTGTCTGCAGCGCACCGTGAAGGACGCTGCGCCGCGCACGGGATGACAGTTCGTGGTATGGGCCAGCCAAGCAACAGATGTAATCCCGGATGCGCTGCAGCATTCTTATGGTGCAGCGCATCCGGGACCTCAGCGGGCTCCTGCCGTGTTGGAACACGGCTTGAGCCCGATGAGGTCCCGTGTCTGCGGCGCACCGTCAAAACGCTGCGCCGCGCACGGGATGACAGTTTTTGGGATGGGCAGCACGCGCTCGGCGGCCGGCTCCCGGAACGGGAGTCGCCGAGCGCAAGCAAGGAAGCGGCAGCGCCCGGGATGACAGGATGTATCGTCTCCGTGCCCGCGCGGCCACACTCACCGGCAAATCCAACTACGGTCATCCTTGGTTAACCTCCGCTGGTCGCTTCCCGGGTGCTTTCCGGTAGCCGAATCAACACCTTCTGCATAGGACTGCCGTGAGCAGGGGGAGAACCATCATGCGGACCCGATACATCAGCCTATTGCCAGTTTTGTGCGTTGGCGCCCTTACCTTTGGCGCCGGTGTGGCACAAGCCGGCGACGCGGCGGTCTCCGATATCAACATCAAGCTCAGTGCGTTTGGCGGCGGCCTGAATGAAGGCACGTCGTCCGAGCATCCGGGGACATCGGAGTCCGAAGGGTTCGGCGGTGTTGCTGGCAGCTTGACCTTGCCGCTGCACGAGCGCCTCGGCCTGCAGTTCGATGTCGCGGGAGCCTGGGAGCGCGGCGAGAGCTTTCTCGACGCCGGCGCGCATCTGTTCTGGCGCGATCCCGGCACCGGCCTGTTCGGCCTCTATGGTGGCTTTGCGCACCACCACGCCCTTGGTGGCCAGCAGGTGCGGCGCATCGGTGTCGAGGCCGAGCGCTATTCCGGTAAAATGACTTATGTCGGCGCCCTCGGCTACGAGAATGGCGACGGCAATACTGGTCTCTATGGCCATGCCAAGCTGGACTATTACTGGACGCCGAACCTGATGACGTCGAGCGGCTTTACCTATGAGGGGACGGGCTTTTATGCCTCGCGCATCGAGTGGCAGTTGCGTTCGGACGATACCATTGGCTTCACGCTGTTTACCGATAGCAACGTCCACTCGTCCGACAACTATACCTTCCTGGCTGGCGTCAGAATGACCATCGGCGAGGACATGAGCCTGATGGATCGCCACCGCCACCAGGACCCCTCGGACTATCTCGGCGCCGACCTGATCGCCACCGAGCAGGGTGAAGCCAAGCGGTGCGGCGGCGGCGCATGCACCGCGCCGCCGACGCCGCAGTGATCTAGTGCCAGCCACAGCAGCGCTCATGCCTCTGCAACACCCTTTGCGCGCATGCCTTGGCCTGATCAGCTGACCAGCCGCAGCCGGTGCAGGTCGGAATACCCGACCGTCGGCGATGGCAAGTGGCCGCGTTCGTGCAGGCGGTCGAGCAGCCCCTGATTGAGTTCAAACGTGCCGGCGACCGTCAGCACGCCGCCGATGCGCTTGGGCGGGGCCAGCCGCACTGAATCGCAGCCGGCGCGCTTGAGTACGCGCTCCATGATGATGTCATAGACCGAGACGATGTGCGTCAGACCCGCAGCGATGCCAACCTCGGCCAGTCCGCACAACAGCTCGCTGGTGAGCTGGCTGACGGCGCCCTCGCCGCGTTGCGCTGCATAGTCCATATCGATATTGAAGCGCGTGCTCTCCCAGATCAGCGGTGAACGCACCACCTCGCCCGGCTCCAGCAGCTCCTGGAACACTTCGCCCAGCATGGTCGGCCCGGTGGTCTGCAGCGCGCGCAGACTGCCGACCACGCGCCCGGCTGGACTGACGGCGATCACATAGAGCGGCGCCAGATCGTCGAAACGGTCGCGCTCGCGGCCGTCGACCACGTTGACCGCCCAGCCCAGCCGGTCCTGAAACACCCGTGCCCTGAGCTTGTGCATGTCGTCGATAAGATCGGGATGCTGTTCCCGCTCAGAACCGTCGATGACGATGATCATACTGTCCTCCCGCTCGATTGGATGTAGGGGGAGGATATTCCCGCTGCAGTTGCCGTCACCTGTACGAAAGTACAGGGTGGGGCGCGAACCGCGGCAAGGTTGGCGACATTATGGGCACCGCCGGCCAGGCGCAGCCGTGGGGTCAGCCCGCCGGAAAATGGAGTCTGACACCGTCCAACTTATGGTTTGACCTGTCACTTTGAAGGTTCGTGACAGACGTCATGGCGTAGGGGCGCACAGCAGTGCGCCCGTCTAGCTGCGCGGCAAGCTCTTGGACGGGCGCAC
>JANLQJ010000096.1:0-1521 GCA_031367715.1 Hyphomicrobiaceae bacterium
GTGCGAATCACTCGTGGGAAGGCTAGCCACTGGCCCCCTTTTGCGGCGGCCCGCAGCAGCACATCGCCGCCGCTTCCGTGGCCTACTTTCTCACCGGCGCGCACACAGCCTATTATTCCGCCATCCCGGTCACGCTTGGCAAACTGCCGGGCGAATAGGACGCCGGCGGATCAGTGCGTCGACGCCCCGAGGTAGGCGGCGCGCACGGCAGGATCGGTGCGCAAGGCCGCAGCCGGGCCCTCTTTCACCAGCGCGCCGTTTTCCAGCACATAGCCATAGTCGGCCACTTCCAATGCGGCGGCGGCGAACTGTTCGACCAGCAGCATGGTGAGCTTGGCGGCCTTGAGACGCGCGATGGTCGCGAACACCTCTTCGACCAGCCGCGGGGCGAGACCCATCGAGGGCTCGTCGAGCAACAGGATCTCAGGACTGAGCATCAGCGCACGGGCGATCGCCAACATCTGCTGTTCGCCGCCCGAGAGCGTACCGGCCAGCTGATCCTTGCGTTCGGCCAGGCGCGGGAACATTTCGAACATGCGGTCGAGATCGGCGTCCACGGGCCCACGCGGCCGCGCACCGGTGAGGCGCGGGAAAGCGCCGAGCAGCAGATTGTCCGTGACCGGAAGGGTCGGGAAGACGCGCCGGCCTTCGGGCGAATGGGCGACGCCCTTGCGCGTGACTTCGTAGGACGGCAGACCCGCGATCTCGGCGCCGGCGAGCTTGATGCTGCCCGAGCGCGGCGCAATCATGCCGGTGAGGGCGCGCAGAGTGGTGGTCTTGCCGGCCCCGTTCGAGCCGATCAGCGTCACCAGGTTGCCCTTGGGCACCTTGAGTCTGAGACCGTGCAGGACTTCGACCTTGCCGTAGCCGGCGACGAGATTGGTGACTTCGAGCATGGTCTCAGGCCCCCGCCTGTGAACTGGCCGCAACGCTGCCGGCATTGGCGCTGCTGCCGCCGAGATAGGCCTCGATGACGCGTGGATTGGCCTGCACTTCGGCGGGCTTGCCCTCGGCGATCTTCTGGCCGAAATCCAGCACCGTGACGGTGTCGCAGATCGACATGACCACATCCATATGGTGCTCGATCAGGATGATGGTGATGCCATGGTCACGGATTTTCCGTATAATGCTGATCAGCTCCTTGATGTCGGGAGCGGTCAGCCCCGCAGCGGGCTCGTCCAGCAGCAGCAGCTTTGGATCGAGCGCCAGCGCGCGACCGATTTCCAGTAGGCGCTGCTTGCCGTAGGGCAGGTTGCGCGCTTCCTCGTTGGCGAGGTCCGCAAGTCCGACAAAGGTGAGGATGCTGGCTGCGCGCTGGCGCGCCGAAGCTTCCTCGCTCTTGGCGCGCGGCAGCCCGGCCACCACATCGAAAATGTTCGACTGATAGTTGTGGTGCAGACCGACCAGCACATTCTCGATCAGGGTCAGTTCACCGAACAGCTGGACATTCTGGAAGGTGCGCGCGACGCCCTTCAACGCGATGCTGGGCGAGTTGAGACCAGCCATCGACTGGCCATCAAA
>JANLQJ010000136.1:0-4439 GCA_031367715.1 Hyphomicrobiaceae bacterium
CATCAAGGCCGCGTTGCACCGCTGGCACCTTGGCCGTGTTCTGGTTCACCAGTTTTGGTTGATGGCGCAGCGCATTGTCCCAGAGCCAGACGGGCGGGAACACCGCAGCCGCGACGACACGGGCCGCGCCGTGCGCTGGCAGCGTGTGCGAACGGTGAAAGCGCCGGAGCTTGGCCTTGCCGCCTTCAAGCACCAGCAACAGCAGGAACGGCGGGCCGAGTTGGCGCGCGGCTTTCAGGCCGCCGAACATGCGACCGACGACCGAAATACGCCGCCGCGCGAGAAGGAAAGCGCGGCGCGCGGTTCAAGCCGTGGCCGTGCCGCTCAGGCCCGCCGCTTGCGAAAATAGGGGTTGTCATCGAGGCCCGCGCCATGGAGTCGATCATACCCTTGTCCGCGAGAGTGTGAGTCCACCAAAGGATGGTCTATGAGACCGCGCAGCGACACGAGCTTTCTGCGTATTTCAAGCCAGCTCTCTTGCTGAAGTCATCTTTCGGGTTCGACTTCCATTACAGCCTGCGGACTGGGCATGGGTATCACTCGCGTGATCCGGAGATCGGCTCTAGCAAGCAGGTCGCGGAATTCTATCTCAGTGCGTTCCCGTCCGCCGGGATTGAGAAACATATTGATGTCGGTGATAAATCTTCCCCGCGTCAGAGCGTCATTCGGATCAATCCGCTCAGGCAGGATACGCTCGATCAATAATAGTTTGGAGCCCGCTTTCATGGCTGCGCGGCACGTGCGCAGTATCGCGATAGCGTCCTTGTCCTCCCAGTCGTGAATCACGCCTTTCAGCACATAGGCGTCAGCGCCTGAGGGCACTGCCACAAATGCATCGCCACCGATGGCCTCACATCTGTCAGAAAACCCTTGTTCCGCGATGCGCAAACGCGCGGCGTCAGCGACGTGCGGAAGGTCGAAAACCGTCACGCGCATCGTGGGATGGCGCGCAAGCACGGGAAGGAGCAGCGCGCCATTGCCACCACCCACGTCAACAATCCACTTGTAGTTTCCAAACGGGTAATGCGTGATCAGCGCGCCGTTCACGCCCTGCGTCATACTTTGCATGGCCTGGTCGAACAGCCTGGCGGCGTCTGGCCGCGCGGCGAGACGCGTCCACTGATCAGCCCCAAAAATATAGCGGAAAGCATGCTCGCCGGTGCGAATGGCATGGGGGAGTGCCTCCCAGGCTTTGCCTTGGTCGTCACTGAAAAACAAAAGCGCCCACGCTCGCATTGATCCCGGCACATCGCTGCGTAGCGTCGTGCCAAGCTGTGTGAGGTTGTAGCGCCGGTCGTCGGTTTCGTTCAACACACCAATCGCCGCGAGTGCGCGGAGCAATCGGGCAAGGGAGGGCGCGTGCGCCTGCGTTGCAGCGGCCAGGAACGTCGCATCACGCGGCTCGCCGACGAGATGATCGGCAATGCCAAGATCGGCGGCGGCATGGACAAGACGTGCTGCCCACGCACCATTCAATAAGCTCATCATAGCGCCTGCCGCTTCAAGGTGAAGATCGTCAGTTGTCCCTTGTTCTGTTTCCATGCTCATTTCCCCCTGGTTGGCGAGTGCCGAATACTACATCAATCCCTCCGTGCCAATGAAGATGAGACACCCACCCCCCGGTAATTTAGATTTGAGGGCGCGGAAGGATCACCATGCGCATGCCTATGTTCATCCCCCAGACGCCTCAGTATCAAAGTCGTTGACACGTTCCGCCGATCCTGGCGCGCAACATGCGGACAGGCCTCATTGCCGCTAGCGATCCGACAGCGTCCTCGGTAGCGGAGACGGCTGACGCGGGCTCTCGCCTCGGGATCACGGACCGTTCCGGTACGACCAGAAAGTAGAGAGCGGCAGTGCCACGCGACCCGGCCCGAACGAAAGCACCTGGTCTCCGAGATACACGACGAAGGCTGCCCCTTTGTATGCGTGGCCTGGTCCTTCCTTCAGGAACCAATCGACATGACGGAAGTCGTTCCAGTCCACCGTCATCGATGCCTTCATCTCGAACAAAGCCAACACGCGGCCTGGCGCCTCCGCCACGATGTCCACTTCCCGTGGGGCATTGCGCCAATGGTAAAGTGCCCATCTCCGGTCAAGAAAAGGCAATGATTTTTCAAGCTCGCAGAAGACAAAGCTTTCAAGCAGATGCCCCAATGCTGTCGGAGCGGCGTCAAGGCCGAAGCTGCCGACGTCCTCGCCGCGCAGCGCCGAAGCACACCCCATATCCATGAAATGGAGCTTGGGGGATCTGACCTCTTTGCGAGCACCCGACGATGTCCAGGCGCCGAGGCGGTGAACAATGCCAAGCCGGGAGAGGATATCGAGATACAAGGTGACCGTCTCCTTGCGCGCGCCCAGAACAGCGCAAAGGCTGGCCACGTTGAGTTCCTCGGCCGTACGGTGCGCGAGTTGATTGATCAGCCTGCGTAGCGTGTCCGGCCGGCGTATTTCGGCGACCGGCGCCACGTCCCGCTCGACGATGCTGCCGATGTAGGCTTCATAGCGTTCCATCCGGTCTGCGCCGTTCAGCGGCCTGATTTCGGGGAAGCCCCCCCGGACAATGAGCTCGATCGCCTCGGCGCGGCCGAAGGGGAGAGGAGGGGGTAGCGCCCCGACCAAGGCTGCCGGATCATCGCGGACCGCATCGAGCAGCTCGCACGGTCCGCGGCGCTGGATCTCCGCTGCACTCAGCGGGCGGAGGGTCAGCGTCGATACCCGGCCAGCCAGGCTGTCCAGCGCCTTCGGCGTCGTGAAGATATCCGAGGAACCGGTCAGGACGAATTGCCCGGGCCGGCGGTCATGGTCGACGATGCGCTTCAGGGCCAAAATTATCTGTGGCAGGCGCTGTACTTCGTCGATCACGACCGGCAGACCTGCGTCCGCGGCCTCTGCGGTGACGGCGGAGAGCTGACCGAAGGGGTCCAACGTTAACGCGGACAACAGGCCTTCGTCGTCGAGGTTCAGGAACCGAGCAGCCTGAAGCATATCCCGAACGAGGGTGGTCTTCCCGGTCTGGCGGGGGCCAACGATGTTGATCACCCGACTGGTCTGGAGTGTTCGGGCCACCTTGCGGGTCAGATGACGGGGAATCAGGTCCATTTCCAGCCTCTTAGGAAAAACAGCTACCTGCCATACAGCGGATCGGCTGTTATATATCAAGGAATTTGACTATTACATACGACGAAAATCCTCTACTGCGGCGGCGTGACTGACGTGGCGCGACAGGTAGGGGGTACGCCATAGAACGGGCAGAATAGCACGGTTCGTGGCACGTAGCGGGAACATGACCAGGGTCAGCTGACAAGGGCGGTTGCTGGTCGGTTTCGTTTGACGATCGCTGCCACTGTGTTCTTGCTCAGTCCAAGTTCCCGGCCGACCAAGCGATAACTGCGGCCCTGGCCGATGAGCGCCAGGACCTTTGGTGCGAGACGATCCGATTTCGGCCTCTGCCCTGGCTGGCGGCCGAGGCGTTTTCCCCTGGCTTTGGCTGCGGCGATACCGGAGCGAATACGCTCCTGGATTAGTTCGCGCTCGAACTCTGCGATGCCTGCCAGCACAGTTGCGATCATCCGCCCGTGCGGCGTGGCGAGGTCGAATGCCATGCCATTGAGCGCGATCACCGACACGCGGCGCGCCTCAAGCTCTTTCAGGGTTGCGAGCAGGTCCGTGGTGCTGCGCCCCCAGCGCGACAGTTCGGTCACCAGCACCGCGTCAATCTGCCGGGCCTGGGCGAGCGCCATGACCTTGCGCCGCTCGGCCCTGTCCAGTTTCACGCCCGAGCCGGTCTCCTTGAACGTGCCGACCACCTCGTAGCCGGATCTCTCGGCAAACGCGGCGAGGTCCCGTTCCTGGCGGGCGCAGGACTGGTCGGCGGTCGAGACGCGGCAATAGAAGGCGACGCGCTGTCCCAATTGAACTCATCCCGCTGGACGCCTCGCAAACCCCTGTTCTTGTTGGGGCACGAACCGTAGCAATCAGCCTACACTCTATTTGGGACGCCCCGCTATGCCGAGACGCCGCGCGCTCACTGAAGCGCAGCTTGAGAACCTGCTCATCCTTCCGGTTGCCGAGACCGATCTCATCCGCCATTGGATGCTGGACGCTGCCGACCTGACCGTCGTCGAACGCCGCCGTGGCGGCCATAACCAGCTCGGCTACGCCCTCCAGCTTTGTGCTTTTCGCTATCCTGGCCGCCTGCTTCGGCCCGGCGAGGCTATTCCGGAGACCACCCTCAACTTCGTAACCAACCAGTTGCGCATCAGCGCCGACGCCCTCGCCGCATACGCGACACGGTCCCAGACACGCCGCGAGCAACTTGACGGGCTACGCGAGGCGTTTCCCTCCGTGCCAATGAAGATGAGACATCTACCCCCCGGGAGTTTAGACCCTGAGGTGCTGAAGGATCGTCTTTCCCATGCCCATGCTCGACACAGAAA
>JANLQJ010000146.1:0-12358 GCA_031367715.1 Hyphomicrobiaceae bacterium
CACAATGTCGGGCGCGAACGGCAAGGACGCGACCACGGCCCACGGCGCCAGGGTGCCGTCGTCTGGCCCATAAGGAACGCCACGCCCGACGTAGTCGAAAAAGCTGCGCTCGACCCCCTCCAGCTTGAGCGTTTCCGGCCCGGGTCCCTCGCTGGCCGTGATGCCCCAGCAATGCTCGCCATAGCCAGCGAACCTGCGCGGATTGTCCATAGCGTAGCGTTGCTGCACGTATGTGGCGCGCCGGCTATTCTCGAAGTAGTCGATGCCCTTGGCGCCCATGAACGCATCCTGGATGCCGCGAAAATCGATCCAGACATGTGACAGTTGGTGCGTGAACAGCGGCCCGGCGTAGAGATAGTCATAGCCGTAACTGTGTTCCCACCGGTAGGTGGACAGCCAGGCGTCATAGCTTTCTGGCGGCAGCGGATGGGTGGGCGAGGCCAAGCCCAGAATATAGAGCAACAAGGCCTCGTCATAACCTTCCCATCGATAGGCGATGAAGCCGCTCTCGGGCCGCCAGCCGTGCGTCACCGTGGCTTTGCCGTTCTGCGCCCAGGCCCAATTGCAGCGGCGATAGAGCGCGTCCGCGAGACCACGAATTTCCCGCTCCTGCACCACCTCGGCGTCGAAATAGGCCCCGGCAGCAAGAGCGCCAGCCAGCAGGATGGCGCTATCGACGGTCGAGAGTTCGCAGTTCCAGGCGCGCCGGCCGCTCTGCATGTCGAGAAAGTGATAGTAGAACCCTTGGTAGCCGGTGGCATCCGGCTCGGGTCCTTGCGGACTGTTCCAGAAGAAGCGCAGTGTCGTCAGGGTACGCTCCGCCGCCACGTTCCGAGCCCAAAATCCACGCTCGACGCCAACAGGATAGGCGGCGAGCGCCAGCCCGGTGGCGGCGATGCTGGCGGGCCAGTTTGCTGCGGTCTTGTCGATGACCAGACCGTTGGCGGAATTGGCCTCGTGTACGAAATAGTCGAAAGTTTCGCGCTGCAGCGTCTCAAGCTCCGCGTCCAACATCGTTAGCCTGCTGCTCATGACATCAACAACGATCAAAAACGATGGTTCGGCACGCCTGGGGCCGGGGCAGGAGAACAACTGTTCGAAGCGCCGAAATCAACTCATTGGAGCTGCTCGATAATTTGCTCTTTTCTGTCATTTGTCCATGCGTCCGTTCAAACACCGAATGGCCGCAAAGCCCAAGATCGGCACGATAAGCCACTGCATCAGGGGTGACAGCCCGGTTCCTAGCAAAGGGAGTCTTGGCATGAGTTCCGAATAGGCCCAAGTCTTCAGGACGACCGTATTCGACCATTCGCTATAGATCGTGTAGCCGATACCGAAAAAAAGCGTCGCCAAAGCGACAGGAGAGAAGCGCTCGCCTGGCCACGATTCGCGGCCGAAGAATAGCAGTGCTGCGATAAGTGAAAGCGTCGAGATCATCAAATCGCCGACAGTACAATGAGCAACAGCAAACATGATCTCGCGGGCGGTTCCAGTGCTCCAGATTGAGTAGAGCGGCAACTGCAGGGTTTCCCATGCTAGGTGCGCCACGACCGTGATCCCGAGGTAGGTCCTCAGCGCCCCGTGCCAATCATTCTGCAATCGTGTCAAAAACATAAATTGATCGCTTTGCGCTGTCGCCCGTCGCCAATCATCTTGTTCCAAACTGAAACAACTTCGAACATCATACCTATTCGAAACATGAGATACTGATAGTACCGGAGCGTCGCCTATGCTGTGGAGGTAGCCTAGTCGATTCTGATCCTAACGGAACACTCTGATCGGTTGCCAGGCACAATCTACTTTGCGCATTCGATCAGAAGTCAATACTGTTTGCTGGTGTCTTCCGCGTCTGCCGCGCTTGCTATCCATATCACATTTTTCGGCCATGCTCCCTCGCATCTTGCGGTTTCGCGCCTGACCTCCTGCATCCCCTTTCGTCACCAGTCATTCAGTATTGCACCAGTTTGACGGGCTTGGGCGCCCCGCGGCCGAAAGGGCCGCGGCCGGGCCCTAGTCCGCGGTACAAAGATCGTTAGGTGATCCAGGATCGCCTGCCCGCGGACCCGAGCCCCGGTACGGCGGGTCTCGGCCCATTCGGGTTACGGTCCCTGGCGCGGATCACGACGACAGGGACATCCAAGCGCAGCGCCGTCCGGGCGACCAAGACCGAAGCTCACCAAGAGGCAGACACGGCGACCAAGCCCAATTGTATTCCGGGGGAATAGTCCTTAGGCAAATAGCGTGCCCGCGCTGTGTGCTTCGGGGCAGACAGTCCTGCAACATTATGTGATTGAAATAGAACGATAAAACTTGAGAAAATAGTAGAACAAAAGAGGAACTTGTGCTAGTGTGCTGACACTGAAGAGCGCAGACAGCTTAGGTCATTTGTCCCCGTTTCAGGAGTTGTGCGTCATGGTTTCCAGTGTCACAAAATCCCGCCCGTCGATCTATGAGACGATTACGGATAAGATTGTCGCCGCCATCGAATTCGGCCCCGGCGATCCGGTCATGCCCTGGCAGCGCGCCGGCGCGCGGCCGGTGCTGCCCGTGAACGCAGCGACACGGCAGGCCTATCGTGGCGTCAATATCCTGAGCCTCTGGGTGACCGCCCTGGAACGCGGTTTTGCGTCGGGGCAATGGGCCACCTTCAAGCAGTGGCACGCCAAAGGCGTGACCGTGCGCAAGGGTGAGAAAGCGTCACCCATCGTGTTCTACCGCCAGATCGACAAGCTCGACCAGACCGCCGCCAATGCCGCGAACGACGACGAACCGGATAAAGTCTTTGTCGCCCGGGGCTATTGGGTTTTTGCTGCCGAGCAGGTCGATGGCTATACGGCCGCTCAGGCTGTTCCGCCCCATCCGATTGCACGCCGCGCCGCTGCGGACGCTTATTTCGCAGCGACCGGCGCGCGCATCATCATCGGTGGCGCGCAGGCCTGCTATCGGCCAGCGACCGATTGCATCCACATGCCGGATGAGGCGCGTTTCATGGACATCGACGGCCGCTCCCGGTCCGATGCGTTTTACGCCGTGCTCGGACATGAGGTCGCCCATTTTACCGGGGCGCCGAACCGCCTTGCGCGCGATTTCGGCAAGCGCTTTGGCGACGATGCCCATTGCCTGGAAGAGGCGTGTGCTGAGATTTGCGCAGCATTCCTGTGCGCACGGCTCGGCATCGCCGCCGAGCCGCATCCCGAGCACGCGCGCTATGTTCACCACTGGATCAGTATAATGAAGGCCAGCCCACGTGCGGTGTTTGCCGCCGCCGCCAAGGCGCAGGAAGCGGTCGCCTATCTCGATGGCTTCCAGGCGGCCCAGAGCGAACAGGCCGCCGCCTGACACACCGTAAGCTGAGGACTGAGAATTGGCGCGCTGCTTGCGCGGCGCGCCAACGCGTCCACTGCCTCCCGACGACGACCGTTCCCGACCATCTGTCAAACCTGGAGACTTGCCATGCTAAGCGACCTGCAGCACATCCCGCTTGCCGACCTCAAACTGTCCAAGCTCAACGTGCGCCGCCACGGCCCCAAGGACATCGGCAGTCTTGTCGCCTCGATTGCGGCCCTGGGCCTGATCCAGCCGCTGCTGGTGCGCAACGGTGGCGACGGCTTCGAGATCGTCGCCGGTCAGCGGCGCTATCTCGCCATGAAACGGCTCAATGCCGAGGGCGCGCCCGAGACCGACACGCTGCCGTGCGTGGTCATGGAAGCCACGGACGATGCCGCCGCCATCGAATCGTCGCTGGCCGAAAACGTAGCGCGGCTGCCGATGGACGAAATCGATCAGTACGAGGCCTTCGCCGCGCTCAAGAAGACGGGACTTGGCGAACCCGCGATTGCCGGGCATTTCGCCATTTCGGAAACGCTGGTGAAGCGCCGCCTTGCCATCGCCAATCTGCATCCCGACATCCGGCGGCGCTATCGCGCCGGCGATATCGATGCGCAGACCCTGCACCTGCTGACCCTGGCGACCCGCGACCGGCAAAAGGCCTGGCTCGCGCTCGCCTCCGATCCCGAACAGACCCCGCCCCCGCCCTGGCAATTGAAAGCCTGGTTGCTCGGCGGGGCGGAGATTGCCACTAAGGCCGCGCTGTTCGACGAAGCGATCTATCAAGGGCCGATCACGGCCGATCTGTTCGGTGACGAACGTTATTTCACCGACCCGGAGGAATTCTGGCGTCTGCAAAATTCCGCCATTGCCGAGGAGCGCGACAAGCACCTTGCGGCGGGTTGGAGCGAGGTCCACATCGTAGCGCCGGATCAGCGGTTCCAGAGCTGGGACCACGCACCAGCGTCGAAGGCCAAAGGCGGCGCGGTGTTCATAGACGTCGAACCGGATGGCCAAGTCACCGTGCACAAGGGCTTTTTGCCCAACGCCAAGACGCGACGCGTGCGTCCTGTCTCAGAAAATGGAGCGGACACGGATGCCACCGCACCGGCACCACGCCCCGAGATGAGTGCGCCGCTGGCCAACTACGTCGATTTGGTCCGACATAGCGCGGTGCGGCTGGCCATCGCAGACGCCCCGGATATCGCCTTGCGGCTGATGCTGGCGCACGTCATCGGCGGCGGGCGCCTGTGGCAGGTGGAAGCGGAACCACAGCGGCCTGCAAATCAGGCCATCGGTCAGGCCATCGCTGCGCTGCCCGCACAAGCCGCTTTTGCTGAACGGCAACGGGAAGCGGCGGCGCTGCTTGGACTGGATGAGACCGCGAGCGCGGTTGTCCATGGGCGTCCCGGCGGTGAAATCACGGCAGCAATGTTTGCTCGGCTGCTCGATTGTCCCGATACGGATGTCCTGAGACTCCTGGCCGTCGTCATGGCCGAGACGCTGGCCGCAGGCACCCAGTTGATCGATGGGCTTGGCACGACCCTCAAGGTCGATGTCGGTCAGCATTGGCAGCCCGACGCGACGTTTTTCGAACTGGCCAAGGACCGCGAGGCTGTGTCGGAAATGTTGGCCGAAGTGATCGGCGCACCCGCCGCCAAATGTCATCTGACCGATAGCGGCAGTCAGAAGAAGACCATCATCAAGATGGCGCTGGCAGGCGACGGCCGCAGCAAAGTGGAAGCCTGGACGCCGCGCTACATGCAGTTTCCGCAAGTGGCCTATACGGCAAGGCCGCTGACGGCTTCGGCCGGGTTTGCAGCGTAGGCGGTACAAACGCGGGGGAGATATGGCCTCTGCCGTTGTGGATCGTCAGTGAAAGCCCGAGCGGGCGCGCTGACGATCCAATCGGTACTTTCCCGCGCTCTCCTCGCCGGTCCTCCGGCGTCCCACCTTTCCCCCCGATACCCCATTCCCTTTGGCCGGTCTGCCCCGCATCCTGCTGCCGTCATCGCGCCAAGCGCCGAACGGAGATCAGTGATGCCACGCGCCCCGTCCTATCTGTTGCAGGTTGCCTCCTCCGCCGTAGCGGCCACGGGCTGCCTGTGGGCCTCAACCCAATGGGCCGCCGCCATGCTGGGCAATCAGCCAGCCCTCGGGCCGTCCTGGATCACGCTCGCCGGATGGCCGGTCTACAAACCGTGGCAACTTTTTCCCTGGTGGCTTGCCTTCGACGCACAAGCCCCAACCATTGTTGCCGAAGCTGGCGCGATTGCCGCCTGCGGCGGTGTTCTCTCCAGCCTCATCGCGTTCGGGGGTGCCGCCCGGCGGGCCAGCCAAAACAAGAACCTAACAACGTATGGCTCGGCCCGCTGGGCGGACAAATCGGAGATCTCCAAAGCCGGTTTGCTCGGCAATCGCGGCATCGTGCTTGGCGCCTATGACGGTCGCTACCTCCGGCACGATGGGCCGGAACATGTCATCGCCGTTGCCCCGACTCGAACCGGCAAGGGAGTTGGTCTGGTGTTGCCGACGCTGCTGACCTGGACCGGATCGGCGGTCATCCACGACGTCAAGGGCGAGAACTGGCAGCTTACCGCCGGCTGGCGGTCGCAGTTCTCCCACGCCCTGCTGTTCGATCCCACCAACCCCGCCTCGGCGCGCTTCAATCCCCTGCTGGAAGTGCGCAAGGGGCTAACCGAAGTTCGCGACGTGCAGAACATCGCCGATATCCTGGTCGATCCGGAAGGCGCGCGCGAACGCCGGGATCATTGGGAAAAAACGGCGCATGCCTTGCTGGTCGGGGCCATCCTGCACGTGCTTTATGCCGAAGATGAGAAAACGCTCGCCCGCGTCGCTAGCTTTCTCGCCGATCCCTCGCGTTCCATCGATCGCGCGCTCAAGATCATGTTGTCGACCAATCATCTCGGCACAGCCGAAGCGCCGAAGGTCCATCCGGTGGTCGCGTCCGCCGCCCGCGAGCTTCTCAACAAATCGGAGAACGAGCGCTCGGGCGTCGTCTCGACCGCCATGAGCTTTCTCGGCCTTTATCGCGATCCCGTCATCGCCGCCAATACCTCCAGGTCGGACTGGCGCGTCGCCGACCTGGTCGCCGCCGAACGGCCGGTCTCGCTCTATCTCGTCGTTCCGCCGTCGGACATTTCGCGTACAAGGCCTCTGATGCGCCTGATCCTCAATCAGATCGGCCGCCGCTTGACCGAACACCTCGACCATGTTGATGGCCAGCGCCGGAAGCATCAGCTGCTGTTGATGCTCGATGAGTTTCCGGCTCTCGGGCGGCTCGATTTCTTCGAGTCGGCGCTGGCGTTCCTGGCCGGTTACGGCGTGCGCGCTTTTCTGGTCGCCCAATCCCTGCACCAGATCGACAAGGCCTACGGGGCGAACCATGCCATTCTCGATAATTGCCACGTGCGCGTCGCTTTCGCGCCCAACGACGAACGCACCGCAAAACGGCTGTCCGATGCGCTCGGCACCGCCACGCAACTGCGCGAACAGCGCAACCTGTCCGGCAATCGCAGCGCCGCCTGGCTCTCGCACACCTCGATTTCCGAGCACCAGACGCCGCGACCGCTGCTGACACCCGGCGAGGTGCTGCAGTTGCCCAATGACGACGCGCTTGTACTCGTGTCAGGGGTGCCGCCCATCCGGGCCAAGAAGCTGAGGTATTTCGAGGACGCTAATTTCCAGGCGCGGCGGCTGCCAGCGCCCGAATTGGCCGCTGACCACTTCGCCGACGCCCCGCCTGTCCGTGTCGAAGACTGGACAGGCCGCACCCGCACGACCGATCCGCAACTCGAAAAGTCGTGGTCGGAGATGGTCACCACTCATTCTGGGGAGGAGGAGCGCCTGCGGGCGCACGCACTTGTCAAACCTGGGGCGAAGAAGAAGGTAGACAGGGAGGTCGAGTTGCCGCTGTTTGCAGCGCGGCCGACAGGCCGGGACGGGACGGCGGCGCCCGATACCGAACCAGAGGCTCACACAGAAACAGCGCTCGGCCAGGTCATACAATTCGGTGGCTTGCGAGTTTGATCCCACTTGCGGAAGTCAGACGCTCCCTGGTCGGTGACCCCTGCCCGCTCGTTGCCCATGTCTGCTGATGGAGGAATTGCAGTGGTGGCTTCGGAGTGGGCCTTGACGGCGGCTGCGTTGAATGGTACGATATTCTTACCAGTCGTAAGAGGCCAACATGACTCATGACGAAGTGAAACAAAAGTTAGTGTCAGTCCTGACCGTGATCCAAACGAACAGCGGCTTGCCATGTCCGCCGCTCGATGGATCGCTCAGGCCTGCGACACAGCTCGAGAAATTCACTAGCAAGGTGTGGCCTGCGGCGATTGGTATGCTGTCGGCAGAGCTGAACTACGACATCGACGACATGATTAACATCTTCGCGTCGAAGGATGGGACGGTGGCCTACACGATCGATGAAGCAGCGCACATGGTCTGCCGTCTCGCCAACGGCACCAGCACCAGCAAGAAGAAGGAGCCGGCATGATGAGCGATAAGGACGAACAAAGGCGGGCAGAAATCGCCGAACGTATCCGCGAGGCGCGCAAATCCGCCGGTCTCTCCCAGGCGCAGGTCGCCAAACTTTTGGACCTCCATCGGCCGGCGGTATCGGAGATCGAGGCTGGCAATCGCCGGGTGAGCGCGGAAGAACTCACGGCGCTCGCCAACATGTTCGACGTGACCGTGGCATGGCTCGTCGGCGAAGCCTCCGAGACGATCGAGACTGACGATCCACGCATTCAGCTCGCAGCGCGAGAACTGAAGAAATTGAAACCCGAAGATCTAGACCGCTTGATGCGCCTCCTAGCCAGCATGCGCTCGGCCGAGACGACGAAGGGCAAGCGCGGAGGCAAAACATGATACCGCAGCGCATAAGCATTGACTGTCTCGATAAGCGTGGTCTCACTCAGAGGGCTATGAGGGCGGCCGTCAAAGCACGGTTGCGCGCCGGCGTCGACCAGATCAATCCACTCTGCATCTTCGACATGTGTGAAAAGCTCGGCGTCCCCGTTCGCTTCACGGACATCAACATGGAGGGGATGTACAAGGCCGGTGACGTGCCGCGCATTTTTGTCTCATCGCAGCGACCGCTGCCCCGCCGCGTCTTCACTTGCGGCCACGAACTCGGGCATCACGAGTTCGAGCACGGCGCCACCATTGATGAAATGAAGGAGGAAGCTGCGGCACTTAGGGATGAAGATCCCGACGAGTTCCTGGTCAATGCCTTCTCCAGTTTCGTCCTTATGCCGATCATCGGTCTGCGTGGTGCGTTCGCGCGACGCGGCACCGACATGCATACGGCGACGCCCGCGCAAATGTTTGCGATCGCAAACAACTTCGGTGTCGGCTACGCGACGCTCGTCAATCATCTTGCCTACGGGGTGCAGGAAATGCCCGCCGGTCGAGCGCGGGAGCTTTTGCGAAGTACACCGAAAGCAATCCGAAACCGCCTTCTCTGCGACGACAGCTCCAATCCGCTCGCGCTTGTGGATAAGAGCTGGGTCGCCAAACCGATCGATGTGGAGGTCGGCACGACATTGCTGCTGCCGCCCGGCACCTCCATCGAGGGTGATCGATTGATCCAAGCAGGCTCGTGCGCGGCCGGCGACATCCATGATGCAGTTCGCTCCGGGATTGGTCGCATTGTCCTTGGTCCAGGCCGCGCGCATTTCCTACGCGTGGCGCCAAAGGCCTACTCAGGTCTAGCCCGCTATCGCCATATGGAGGACGACGATGTCTAAGTCCATTGACGCGGATACGCCCGAAGTCATCGAGAGCACGAACCTATCCTGGGCCTGGGCCGAGATCATTCGAAAGATCAATGATAAGCGAGGGCACACACTCTCGCCGCTGGTGGTCAGTGTCCGCGGCTTCGACGAGTACGGCAACGTGCACGAGGACGCAACGATGCGACAGGAACTTGATGTGTTGCTGGCCGCCAATGGCGAGCTGGACATCGAGACCGTCGCCTTCACAATCTTTCCGCATCGGCTCTGGCAGATCGCGGGCGGCGACCGGGCTAAACTCTTCGAGATCTATCGACGTGCCTTCCCGAAGTACCGAGCGATGAACCCCCAGCTCAACGGGCGGGGGCTCTACTTCGAGCGGCTCACGATGTACCGCCGGGGCCCCTGTAATGGCAACCAACTCGAATTCATCATCAAACAATACTCGGGGCGGGGCGCGGTTCGCGATTCCATGCTGCAGGCGTCAATTTTCGATCCGGAGCGTGACCACAGCAGGAGTGCTCAAATCGGCTTCCCCTGCCTGCAGCACGTGTCGTTCGTGCCGACGAGAGAAGGGCTGGTCACCAATGGCTTTTACGCGACGCAACAGCTTTTCAACAAGGCGTACGGCAACTACCTTGGGCTTGCCCAGCTTGGCAGCTTCGTGGCCAAGGAGTGCGGGATGAAGCCAGTTCGCCTAAACGTCTATATCGGCGTCGCCAAGCTAGAGAAGATCGCGAAAACAGACCCGCGACTGCTGTCACTCGTGCAAGGCGCGGAAACGCGCATGAAGGCTGCTGCATGAACTCCTCAAAACAATCAGCCAAAAAATCAAACCGACGGTCGACCTTGGATTGGGCAGCCACCCCTCGGGGACACCTGATCGTCTTCGAGGGACCGGATGGCGTCGGGAAGTCGACGTTGGCGAAAACATTAGCACAAACTTTGCGGGAGGGGGGTCTGCCGTGTCGCCTGCTCTCGTTCCCCGGCCACGAGGACGGTACCCTCGGGCAGCTAATCTACCGCCTTCACCACGACGCAGCCGCCCTTGGCGTTCATCCGATTTCAGAAACCGCTCGCCAGGCGCTGCACGTGGCCGCACACCTTGACCTTATGGAGCGAGCGATCCTGCCTGCTCTCGCAGCCGGCGAGCACGTGGTTCTCGATCGTTTCTGGTTCTCGACACTCGTCTACGGCAAAGCCGGCGGAATTGATACACGTATCCTCGAAGCACTAATCGAGCCAGAGCTGCGCTTGTGGGATGGTCAAGACGTCACCCTGTTCCTGATCGACCGGGATACTCCGATAGATCGCGATGACGAAGTTGAATATTGGCAGAAACTTCGACGCCTCTACGCTGACCTCGCCAAGGCAACGCACAAAGGCATCGACGTCGAACGCCTATCCAACGTGGGCGCCATAACGGATTCGATCGCCGCCATCCTGAAAAAACTTCCCGGTGCGCTTAAGCCAAAGGGCAGACCGCGAGCCAAACCGGCCCGTGACCAGATCGCCATGGCGTTCCATCCATCACCAGAGTCTGTCAGGCCGATCGAAGCACCGACCGTTCTCTCAAGGCTTGAACCAGCCAAACCCACTGTCGTGTTCGACACATATTGGCGTTTCGCCACCGAACGTCAGGAGGTATTCTTCCGCAGGCTGCTTGGACAGCGTCAGCCATGGACCGCCGATCCCATTATCGAGGAACACAAATTCACCAATGCTTACCGGGCCTCGGATCGCGTCAGTCAATATCTCATACGCCAGGTCATCTATCGCGATGACCTTCCCTCTTCTGCTGAGGAAGTGTTTTTCCGCATACTGATTTACAAGTTATTCAACAAGATCGAGACATGGGAGCTGCTGCAGCAATCATTGGGATCGATCACCTACGAGGGCTATAGTTTCAAACGCTACGACGCTGTATTCGCGAAGGCGCTTGCACGCGGACAAAGGATCTATTCCGCAGCTTATATCATGCCGCCGGGCAGCAAGGCCTTTGGTCATTCTGCAAAGCACCAGAACCACCTCAAACTGCTTGAATCAATGATGCGGGACGAGTTGCCCTCACGGCTGGCCGGTGCTCGACGAATGCAAGATGCATTCGAGCTGCTGCTGTCCTACCCGACGATCGGGAACTTCCTCGCGTATCAGTTCGCCACCGACATCAACTACAGCGAGATTACCAACTTCTCAGAGATGGACTTTGTCATGCCCGGCCCAGGCGCGCTCGATGGCATCCGCAAGTGCTTCTCCAGCCTTGGCGGGCTCACCGAGCCCGAGATAATCAAGCTCGTTGCCGAACGGCAGACTGATGAGTTTGCCCGGCTGGGCTTGCAGTTCCGCACGCTCTTTGGCCGCCGCCTCCAGCTGATCGATTGCCAGAATCTCTTCTGTGAGGTTGACAAGTATGCACGCGTCGCTCACCCGGAGTTCGTGGGTCATACTGGCCGATCACGCATCAAGCAGAAATTTGCCCCTATCGCGAAGCCGATTTCCTACTGGTATCCGCCGAAGTGGGGGATCAACGAGATCGTTGAAGCGATGACAACTAATACGAAGCGTGCAGCAGCAGAATAGCACTGAAGGTTTTGATCATGGATTTCGATCGATATCAGGCTGAGGCCCAAGGCACGGACCGCGTGCCATCGCCGGTCAAGGGCGACGCCGACCTTAGCGTCATAGTGCCCTTGCTCGGACTTGCAGGCGAGGCAGGGGGCTTACTGAGCGAGTACAAAAAGTTTCTTCGCGACGGCTCCGCGCACAAGCTCTTCAAGCAACGTGTCGGCGAGGAACTCGGTGACATTCTTTGGTACGTCACCAATATCGCCCAAAAATTCGATTTGCGTCTCGGCGACATCGCCGAAGGGAACCTCGGAAAGATCAAAGATCGTTGGGAAACGGCCGCGTCACAGTCGCTCCTTCTCTTCCCCAAAGCATATGATTACGACAGCTCTTTCCCGCCTTCGGAACGCTTTCCCCGCCAGATGGATGTTGAGCTGCGTGTCGTGACGAAGGACGGCAAGGAGGTTATTCAGCTTCTTGTCGACGCTACTCAATGCGGCAACGATTTGCGGGACAACGCCTACACCCCAGACGGCTACGGATTTCATGATATCTTGCACTTCGCACACCTAGAGCGCTTTCCACCTGCGATGGTTCACCACCCATAGCCCGCGTGCCGAAAATAGTTGGCGCATTCGTCGGGGGCAAATGTTTTCATGAGCCGGCCGATCAGCTTCCAGAGTGCTTCGACAGTGCGCGCGGCGCCTTTG
>JANLQJ010000159.1:0-8738 GCA_031367715.1 Hyphomicrobiaceae bacterium
ACCTTCCGCGATCAGTTGTTCCAGCAGGCGCGCAATCGTCGTATCGTTGGTTGTCATCGAGGTTCCTCTTGGTCGAAGAACATCGATGCCTGATTCGCGCTGTCCGCCCCCGCGGGGGCGGACAGCGCGTCCACAGCCTCATTGCCTCAAGAGCAATTTACAGACATCAGGTTACACCGCCGTAAGTGTCATGTGGCGTACATTGAGTATTGGCCTTATGTTTGCTCTTGCGAGTCCAAACATAGCAGTTGCCGGTGACAGTGATTCGCATCCCGGGGTCAATTGGACTGGTTTCTATATTGGCGCCAATGGTTCATACAATTGGACCAATGTCAGATTTCCAGACGCACAGCCCTTTCCGGTAGGCCCACCTGAACAACCGCTTGAGGGTGCGATGCTCGGCGGCGAGATCGGGTACAACTGGCAGCTAGGTCATCTCGTCCTTGGACTTGAGGCGGACGGCAGCCTTGGACGGTTGGCGAACACAGTGCGCGACGGCAATTACCTAACAGAAAGTGGTGAAATCAGCTCGCTTGGCACGGTTCGCGGACGGATTGGCTATGCCATGGGTAGGTGGTTGCCTTTTGTAACCGGTGGCTTTGCCTGGGATCGCCTGAAAGAAGGCGCTCAATGCCCTGATCCCGCGGCCGTGGTAGCCGGCGTTTGCAAGAACCCAGCAATTGCCCCCTTCAATCTATCGTCAACGGAAACCAATAACGGGTGGGTGATCGGTGGCGGGCTGGAGTACGCAATCGACAATGGTTGGTCGGTGAAAGCCGAGGGGCTTAGACTGGATTTCAACAACCAAAGGTACTCGATTGGCAAAACACCAGGTGGCGTCACGCTTCCGGCCTTTAGAATAGATCATGATTTGACGTTGTTTAGGTTGGGCGTGAACTATCGATTCCAATAGTGGGACAGGCATCATCTGCGCTTGTATGGCAGATTGGCTTAGCAAACTACAACATTCCAGCGACAGGGCATAGTTCCGTCGCTGGACACGGGTTCGATCACGGGCGACGCGCGCGTCGGCATTGCGCATGAGGCGCATCTCGGCGGCGCGCTGGCGGGGCTGGTGATCACGGCGCTGTTCCAGCCGGGCGTGCTGGGCGTGTTCTTGCGGCATTTCGGGGTGTAGGTGGGCAGCAACTGACCGGCATTTGTCAGCCTCGGGCTCGTCCCGAGGAGGACACTGACGGGTATTTGCTGAACAGGCCACAACACCAGGAGGCAATCGTCATGCCGATTTCAACGCTGACGAGCCGGTGATACAATCAGGATAGCAGCCGAGGCAAGAAGGCCGCGAATGACGCTGGTAATACCGCCCAACCTATCGTTTGACTCGTGCTCGCAAGCGGGCGCACAGCAGTGCGCCCGTCTAGCGACACGGCAAGCGGTGAGGCGGGCGCACTGCGGTGCGCCCCTACGCCTTTATGCGCGAGTCAAACCATCGGTTGGACGGTATAACTCGTAACCTCGCGGATTTTAAGCCGACCGGCGTCCCAATCCGCAATCCGTGGGATTGATTGGCGAGGTCGACTGCTGCCCTACTCCAGCGCCATCAGTTGTGCGCTGTCCGTCAGCACATACATGCGCCCATCGGCCACCACTGGCGCGATGTATACCGGCGTGCCCAGCTCGCGCTGCGCACCGACCTGGCCAGTGGCCGGATCGACGCCGACCAGCGCGCCCTTGCTCGAGGTCAACCACAAGCGCCCGCCGGCCAGTACCGGGCCGCTCCAGACTTTCGCCGTGCCCGGCAGCTTCATGGCCCAGCGGGTTTCGCCGGTCGTGCGCTTCAGTGCCACCAGGCGGCCCGAGGCGTCCGCCACATAGACCGCGTCGCCCGCCACCCAGGGCGTATCGACACCGCCGAGGTTCATCGACCAGGCCCGGGCACCGCTGTCGGCATTGCTGGCGATCATGCGGCCGGAGCGGCTGGCGGCATAGACGAAGCCGCCGTTGGCGACCGGACTGGCGGGATCGCTGAGCGAGGACAGCGCCGAGGAGGACTTGGCGCCGTTGACGTTCTCGGTCCACATGGCGGCACCTGAATCGACTTTCAGGGCGACCAGATCGCCCGACGGGAACGACACCACCACGATATCGCCTGCCACCGCCGGACGCGTGCTGGTCAGTAGCGCCGCGGCCTGTTGCGGCGAACCGTGGAAGGTCCACAACACGCTGCCGTCGGCAACCGCCAAGCATGCCACCAAACCATCGGTGTTGGTGGCAAAGACGCGGCCGTCGGCCACGGTCGGGGCGGAATGGATCGGCGCGCCGAGCTTCTTTTCCCACAGTTTCGCGCCCGATCCGGCATCCAGCGCCACGATGGTGCCGAAACCGGTTACGGCGAACACCCGGCCGCCCTCGGCCGCGATGCCGCCACCGAACACCTTGTTGCCGTTCAACCCATCGGGCGCCACGCTGACGCTCCAGGCCTTGGCGCCACCCGAGAGCGAAAAGGCGCTGACCTGGTTGGCGGCGTCCTGCACATAGATGCGGCCCTGATGCACGATCGGCATCGCCGTCAACTTGGCCGCCGCGCTCGAGCCGGTGCCGGCCGCGACGTTCCACACGGTGCGCAGCTGACCGGGTAGCGCCAGATGACCTGGCGCGTTGCTGGCGGTACCACCGGGCGTGGCCCATTCGGCCATCTGATAGGCCGGCGGAATGACGATTGAGCCGGTGGCTTCCTCCATCCGGCCATTGACCTGATCCTCGGTGGCCAGGACGGCGACGCGCTTGCCCGGCAGCGGTGTCTTGCCAATGGCGAACGGGTTCAGATCGGCCAGCTTGGGCAGCGAGAAGCCGCCGCCATCCTCGTCGTCGGTCGCCGAGGCGCAACCGCTGAGCAGCGCAACGCACACCAGGCCGGCGGCCAGGCGACTAAGCGATCGTGCATTGGCGGCCATTGCGGCTCCCGTGTGTTGGTTCCCGGTCCTGGGTTCGAACCAAGATTGCAGCAGTCAAAGTGCTGTGTCCTACCAATTAGACGAACCGGGAAAGTCCCCGTCAATTTGTCTTCGTTAGCGGCGCCACCGCGGCGGGCGTTGCTGGAGCCGTTGCGGCATCTCCCGGCGCCTTGACGGTGGCCGCCAGAATAAGTTGCCGCATCATCTCGGCCATCTGCCCGATCGGTCCGCGGCTGTCCTTGTCGTTGAGGATCTGCGAGAACTGATCGTCGGCCTCGGTCAGCTTGCCGGCCTTGTAGGCGCTAAGCCCAAGCAGCTGGCGGGCCGATTGCCGCCAGACGTTATCGGGCTTGATAAGATCGTTGAGCCGATTCTGCATTTCGGTAAAGTCCGCTTTGTCCAGTCTCAACTGCGCAGCCTGGATGCGCGCCAGCCCTCTCAGGTTGGCATCGGCTGCCGAACTCACCGCAATCGCCTCGTAGCGCGCCAGCGCCTGCTCGGCCCGCCCAGCATCGGCATCAAGTGCGGCAAGACGGAGGCCGGCCAGCGCCGGATAGGCCCCCGCGCCGCCCGTTGTCATGACCTCAAGTGCTTTTGCCGCCTCATCTTTCTTGCCGTCGCGCAGCAACGCTGTCGCAGCCTCGAACTGCGCCCCGGCAGTGGCGGCCTGGCGCTCCTGATAGCCCTGCCAGCCCTTGTATCCAGCCACCAGCAACACGATGGCGGCGGCGGCGGACAGAATGTAGGGGCGATATTGGGCCCACAGCTTTTCGAACTGTTCCTTGCGCAGTTCCTCGTCCACCTCGCGGACGATATCGGTATTGGACATGGCGACGGGGCCTTTTCTGGCAAGCGTTAAGGACCGCAGCCAAGCTGGCGCGGTGGAATGGCTAAGTGCTTGATAGCGCGTGTCGCGACTGCTGGCAAAGGGTTGGGGATACGATGTTCATCTTCGCTGCGGTACTGCCCCGGTATGCGCTATCTTAAGCGCGGGACTGCCTTTCTTCTCCCCGTTTCGACGGCGAGACGGTGGCGCCCCTTGCGCGCAGCGCAAATCCGAGCTGGTTGGAGGCATCGCGGCAGACTGGCGGCCCGGGTCGAGTTTGCCGCCAAGCCTCTCGAATGTGCGCTGGTCCCGAGGATGACACTGGTGGCAGGCCTACAAACTCGCACTCATGCCGCCATCCACCGTCAACCCGGTGCCGGTGATGAACGCGGCATCGTCGCTGGCCAGGAACACGGCGGCCTTGGCGATATCCCGCGGGGTGCCGAAACGGCGCATCGGCGTCTGGTCGATCAACGCCTGATTGATGATCGGGTTTCGCAGCACGCGCTCGGTCAACGCGGTCTCCACGAACCCTGGCGCCAGGTACGTCACGCGGATGCCGAATGGGGCATATTCCACCGCCATGCCGCGGGTGAGCGCCTTGACCGCGCCCTTGGTGGCCGAATAGGCCGTGAGCTGACGCATTCCTCGCTCGGCCATGATCGAGGCGAGGTTGAGGATGACACCCTTGCCCGAGGCCTGCAGCAGGGAAAATCCATCGCGCGACAGGCGGACAACCGAATCGAGATTGGTCTCGCGGATCTTCAGCCAGTCGGCATCGGTCATGTGGCGGAAATCGGCGCGCACATTCAGGCCGGCATTGTTGACGAGAATATCCAGCCGCCCGTGCGCGGCCTTCAGCGTCGCAAAGATCGCCAGCACGGCGGCAGGATCGGTGACGTCCAACCGTAGCGCCTCGGCCTTGCCGCCCGCCGCGGCGATCTCGGTCGCCACGACCTTGGCGGCGGCGCCATCGACGTCCGAGACCTGAACAATTGCGCCCTCGGCGGCAAAAGCGTGCGCGATGGCGCGGCCGATGCCACCGCCCGCTCCGGTGATGAGGGCAATCCGTCCGTTCAAGCGCTGCATTGGCCGTCTTGCTCCAAACTCGCGGTCACTTGCCGCGTTCTATACACAGAACATCCGCGCGCCGCTGCAACAGTCCGCCGTTGTTCCGCCATGGGCTTGCACCTACATTGAGCACTGCCGCTTGGAGATCCAGTCTATGATATTGCCACTTCGCCCGTTCAGCGCTTTGACTTTAACCTTGACCCTGCTCGCGTTCGGGCCCTTGCGACCCGCCGCCGCCTTCGACTGCGGCAAGGCGCAAAGCAAGGTCGAAAAGGCCATCTGCGCCGCGCCCAAACTGCGCGCCGCCGACGACGCCATGAGCAAAGCCTACAGCAAGCTGAAGGACGCCGCCGACGTCACAGCCAAGGACGCCTTGCGGATTTCGCAACTGCGCTGGATCAAGCGCCGCGAAGGCTGCGAGGACGACACGGTGGCCGATCTTGGTGCCTGCATCGCCGAGGAAACCGCCAAGCGCAAGGCCGTGCTGACCGCCGTGCCCGTCACCGGCAATGACGAAGGGTCCGACCTGGTGCCGTGGTTCGTGCAGAAAGAGGGCAAGAACGGCGGCTGGGATATCGGACTCGATCTAGTGCGCTTTGCCGAGCCCTTCAATGCCGGCGAAGGACTATTCAACCGCGAGGCCGAGGCACTCACGACACCCTCGCTGCTGGAGAACTCCACGCTCGGCACGGCGACCCTCAAGGTCGAAAAAGACCGCATCTATGCCCGCGGCGTGTCGCTATCGCCGACCTATGCCTCCAAGGCGCTGATCTCGGCGTTGGCCGATGGTTATGACGACACCGGTGGCGCCCATCCCAACAGCTGGCGACGCGCCATCAATATTTCGCTCGAGGAAGGCCGACATCTGAATTTCGGCGATCTGTTCCCGCGCGAGGCGACCGGCATTATCGCCAAATTGTGCAACGACCAGCTGGTGGCGGCCCGCAAGCTGCGCACCGAGGACAGCACCATCGACTTGGAGGAGGGCGCCGACATCGTCGTGCTCGCCCATGTCAAGGATCTGGAACACTGGGCCTTCTGGGCCGATCATGCCGTCATCATGTTCGACCCCTATGAAATAGGCTCCTATTCGGAAGGGCCGTACAGTTGCGAGCTGGACATGGCCAATCTGCGCACGCTGGCCCTGCGGGGCGCGCCGTTGCCCAAGTGATACGCAGCGGCCGCAACGTGCCGAAACGGCAATATGCTTAAACCTCTATTTACAACTGTCGCCCACTCTCGACCCCAAGAGACGAATCGCTGGGGCGGGAGACTTGAGACATGGCGCGACGGCAACCGACGGCAAACCGATCGCGGTTTGGCAAACGCGCGACCCTCGCCGTGCCGCTGCTGCTCGGCGTGCTGCTGACCGGCTGCGCCTCCAGCGATACCCAAGCGCTGTTGTCCTCGGCATCGGGAACTGGTGATGCGACCGGTTCGCTCACTGACAGCAAATCAGCCGGCGGAGCTGCCGCCGCGCGCGACTACTGGGCCAGCGCGCTGGCCAAGAACCCGCGCGACGAGAAGGCCGCCATCGCCTATGCTCGTTCGTTGAAATCAGAGGGGTCCAAGGACAAGGCCATGAGCCTGCTGCAGCAGGCCGCCATGTACAATCCTGACAGTATCGCCATCGCCTCCGAACAGGGCCGGCTGGCGCTGGATATGGGGCAGACCGACTTTGCCGAAAAGCTGCTGACCCGCGCCAACGATGCCGCGCATCCCGATTGGCGTGTGCTGAATGCGCTCGGGACGCTGGAAGCACAGCGCGGCAACAAACCTCAGTCGCGCGATTATTTCGAGCGCGCCTCCAAGCTCGCCCCGACGGAGCCCAGCGTGCTCAACAATCTCGCCCTCAGCTATGCGCTGGATGGCGATCCGGCCAAGGCGGAATTCCTGCTGCGCCGCGCCGCCGCGGCCGGCGGCGACGTCGCCCAGGTGCGCCAGAACCTGGCGCTGGTGCTCGGCGTGCAGGGCAAATACGACGAGGCCCAGCAGCTGGCCTCGAACGATCTCGACAAGGACAAGACCGACGCCAATCGCGCCTATCTGCAAAAGATGGTGGCGGCCACGCCGGTCGTGATCGGCAAACCGGCCAAGGTGGCCAAGATGACCGCCAAGATACCGGCGCAGGCCTGGTCGGCCGACGTTGCGACTGCCGGCACCATGCCCGTGCTGGCCGATGCGGGCACTCTGCCCTGGTCGAGCAAAGTCACAACGGCCAAGCCGTAGGGTGCGATACGGCCCAGTGGGCCGATGGCACCCTACCCTCCGTGCACGATGAGTATCGTCTGGGGCTCGCCGCCAGTGGCCGCGATCGGTACGACGATGCCGCCCGCGATCGCGCTAACAGCGATTTCCTGATCTGCTTGACGTACCATCCGTACACGCGTATAATCGATACCGTGAAAACGGATCTCGCCAGCTGTCGTTAGACCGGCTGGAACATCCAGGCTCAGCAGCCCGGGGACGATGCGCAGGTTCTGGAATTGGCCCCGTATCGTGGTTTCGAGCACTGGCCGGCCCCGCAACCGCAACGACATCACCCCGCCACGGATCTCCAAGGTCACCATGCCGATGGGCGATTGCAGCGGCCCCAGCACTTTGTCCTCGCCATCGTTGCGCAGTGTCCAGCCCAACCAGGCGCTGACATCCATGACTTGCGCGACCGCCATGGCAGGCAGCAATGCGCCCCAGCTGTAGAATCCATCGGTATCCGTCTGATCCAGCACGGCGCCGGTATCGGCGTTGTAGTTCTCCGCACACAGACGGTCCTGGTCCCAGGCGCGCGCGAACAGCGCCCAGCTTCGTTGCGCCAGCTGCCCGGCCTCAGCTTTGAAACCGTAGCGCTCGAGACCCTGCCAGACCGTCCAGTTCAGCGGCGGCCAGATGCGGCCACGCCAATAGACATTGTCCAAGTACGCCGGATCGGAGCGGCTCACCGAGGGCAGCACCCACTCGCCGCCGAAGCTCTTGGGGTCGGCCAGATGTTGCAGCAGCCGCGTGGCCTGAGCGGGGCTCGCGGCGCCACACAGCAATGGCCAGAAACTGGTCGGCGTCACGCTGCGGGCAAACTTGCCACTCCACAGCTTGTTGGCGAACAAGCCACGAGTCTCGTCCCACAACTCGCTGGCGATGCGCGCCTTCAGTGTCGCGGCCTCGGCCTCGAGCCGCGCCGCCACATCGTCATGGCCCAACTCGCGGGCGATGCGCGCCAGCATCTCGCCATCGAGCGCCAGCATGCTGTTCAGCCCGACATCCCATTGATTGAGCGTGCCCGTCACTTTATCGACGCGCGCCTCGTCATGCATGGGCGAATTGTCCATGCTCGATTCATCCCGCGCGCCAATATTGGTGCCGCGATAAAGCCCGTTGCCGACGGCCGAATTACCGAACGAGATCAGCCCGGATTTATTGCCGTCACGGGCCCGCCACCACCAATCGTGGTTGCGAAGAAACGGCGCGAATGCCGATTGCAGCATCGGCCGCGAGCCATTGCGCAGGAACGTCAGCCAAGCCAGGAACGACCCGATCGGCAATTGGTTGCGATCGACCCAGGCATCCTTGGCGGTGAGCAAACATGGCAGATTGCCTTGCGGCGTCTCGCCGGCGAGCACAGCGGCAAGATTCTCGCGCGCCTGCTCGTCATCCAGCAAGCCAACCAGATAAGAGCTGTACTGCTGATCGTTCAGCCAGACGCCGAAACCGCCGAATTTCTCCTGATTCCAGTTGCGGCTGATGCTGACATAGGGACGGCGGTTGATGCAGTCGAACACGGTGTTCCAGCCCATCACGTCGCGGACGGCGGCGAGGGCCTCTGAGGCCGGTGCGCGAAGCGACCCCTCACCCCGGCCCACTACCAAAAGGAGATGGGGCGCAGGGACTGGGGCCGGTTATAAAATTATTTACGCAGTACCCGGCGAGAACAT
>JANLQJ010000187.1:0-4451 GCA_031367715.1 Hyphomicrobiaceae bacterium
CCCCCCGGCCCGGCGGCCGCGCGCCCCCCGCGCGGGCCCCCCACGACGGCTCCGGGGGGATGGCCATCCCTCTGGTGAGTCAGAGCCTGCCATACCGTTCATGCCCGGTCCTGTTGACGTCGACAGTCAAAGTCTCAAGCATCTAACGCCACTTGCCCACGCCGTCTTGGGATTTGCGCCAGGGGGCGTCACCCGAATGGGCCGAGACCCGCACTTCGCGGGGCTCGGTCGCGTCGCCCATTTCCGGGCGCCGCGATAGCACCCGGTCGCGGCCGGCTTCCCGGCCGCGAGGCGCCCACACCCCGATCGGCCGCGTGGTTGGTAGCCGGGAGTCCATTCGGGATTTAGAGTCGAAATAGCCGAGAAATAACTGTGCGGTTTTGGTAACTATGTCGGAGCGACTGTTGCGTTGATGCGGCAGGTGTCAATAATCACGTTGAATCAAATGGTGAAACTCAATCGTTGACGCTACGACCATTTCTAAGACGTCGGTGATTTGCCTGTGTTGCTGGGCGCTGACGTCAGTCCGACGGTGTTCCTTTATCCTGTTGTCCAAAACTATAGTCCAAAAGTTCCCGCATCTTCCTGACAAAAATGCAACAGATACAGATCGGAGATCGATGCATTGCCGGTGTCGATACGCATATGCAGTGTCTTGCGCAGCGGCGTATCAATATATGCACGTAACGCTCGATAGTTTGAGGGGCTATTCAGGGAACAGCACTTCGCCCCTCGCCGGCAGCCGATCGGTCCGCTCCTTCGGGGCAGATCGAGAAGCCGCCGCTCAGCTTTCTCAGTCGTTTGGTGTGCGGTCAGGTAGGCCCCCATTTTAATACGGTGACGGGGCGAACGTGAACGCTACAAGCAGGCTTTGACGTCAATACGGAGAGCGTATTTGGACCGATGACGCGAACCGCCAATTGACACGGACCGGCCCAATTTTTGGCTTCTCAGCCACAAACTGGCTGCCAACCCGTGGATGCAAACTCCAGGCAGCGATCCGGTCCTTCCAACTTTCCGGAGCTTGCCGTAGGTTGCCCCGATGACCGCACCGACCGCCGACCGATCAATAGACGAATTCATCACGCGCTGGACGGCTTCGGCTGGGGCCGAGCGCGCCAATTTCCAATTGTTCGCATCGCAGCTCTGCCGCCTGCTGGGCGTCGCCGAACCCGCGCCCGCCGTCGAGGACGCCAGCCTCAACGACTACACCTTCGAGCGCGCCGTAAAGTTCAAGGAGGCGGACGGATCGACCAGCCCCGGCCGTATCGATCTTTACAAACGCAGGGCCTTCGTCATGGAGGCCAAGCAAAGTCGCGAGAAGGGCCGCCCGAAAGAACTGGCGCTCGCCGGCCAGCCGGACTTGTTCGTCCCCGATACCCAACCGCGCGGCCAACGCAGCGCCAGTCGTGCCTGGGACCAGCTGATGATCAGCGCCCGCCGGCAGGCCGAGGACTACGCCAAGGCGTTGCCGCCCGCCCACGGCTGGCCGCCCTTTGTGCTGGTCTGCGACGTCGGCCACTGCATCGAGGTCTATGCCGATTTTTCCGGCCAGGGGAAGAACTACGCCCAGTTCCCGGACCGCCAGGGATTTCGCATTTATCTGAGCGAGCTGCGCGACAAGGACGTGCGCGAGCGGCTGCGAAAAATCTGGGAAGAGCCGGCGGCGCTCGATCCGGCGCGCCAATCGGCCAAGGTCACGCGCGAGATCGCGGCGCGGCTGGCGGCCGTTTCCAAGGGCTTGGAGAAGCGGGGCGAGAACGCCGAGGACGTGGCGCTGTTCCTGATGCGCTGCCTGTTCACGATGTTCGCCGAGGATGTGAAGCTGCTGCCGGAGGGCTGTTTTACCAGTTGGCTCGATCGCGCCAAAACCAACGCGGCCAAATTCCAGCACGAACTGGCGCAGCTTTGGCAGGCCATGGACAATGGCGGCTACGCGACGATCGCCGAGGGGCCTGTGAAGCTGTTCATCTGCCTCTTCTTTGCCAGCGCGGTGGTGCTGAAGTTACAGTGCAATGAGATCGAGGAGCTTTACGTGGCCGCGAGGTAGAATTGGAAAGAAGTCGTTCCCGCCATCTTCGGCACGCTGCTGGAGCAGGCGCTCGATGACAAGGAGCGTGCCAAGCTCGGCGCCCACTACACGCCGCGCGCCTATGTCGAGCGGCTGGTGGTGGTGACGGTGCTGGAGCCGCTGCGCCAGGAATGGGCGGTGGTGCAGGCGACGGCGGAAAAGTTGAAGGAGGCCGCCAGAAGCAAAGAAGCCATTGGTCTGGTGCGCGACTTCCACGAAAAGCTGTGCGCCACCCGCGTGCTCGACCCGGCCTGCGGCACCGGCAACTTTCTCTATGTCGCCATGGAGATGATGAAGCGGCTCGAGGGCGAAATCCTGGAGGCGCTGGCCGATCTCGGCGGGCAGGAGGCGCTGGCCCTCGATAAGCAGAGCGTCGATCCGCACCAGTTCCTGGGGCTGGAAAAGAACACGCGCGCCGCCGCCATCGCCGAGTTGGTGATCTGGCTTGGCTATCTGCAATGGCACTTCCGCACCAAGGGCTCCGCCGCGCCCGCCGAGCCGATCCTGCGCGATTTCGGCAATATACGGCACATGGACGCGGTGCTGACCTGGGATGACGCTCCGATCCCGAAGGTGGTTGCAGGGCCGGACGGCACGCGCATCGAAACGCTGCCCAACGCGCGCCGTCCCGATTGGCCGGAGGCGGAGTACATTGTGGGCAACCCGCCGTTTCTGGGTGGCAAGGATATCCGCGCGGCGTTCGGCGATCTGTACACAGAGACGTTGTGGCGCGTGCATGGCGATATCAACGACAGCGCCGACTTCGTCATGTATTGGTGGGACCGCGCGGCCGAGATCGTCGCCAAGGACGGCGTGACGCGCCGGTTCGGCTTCGTTACAACGAATTCCATCACGCAGACCTTCAGCCGCCGCACGGTAGCGCGGCATCTTGAGGCCAAGAAGCCGATCTCGCTGCTGATGGCGATCCCGGATCATCCGTGGACCAAGGCAACCGACAAGCACGCCGCCGTGCGCATCGCCATGACGGTCGCCACGGCAGGACGGCACGACGGTGTGCTGCGCGAAGTGACCAGCGAAGCCGCGCTCGATACCGACGAGCCGAAGATCGAGCTGTCGGCCAGGTTCGGGCGGATCAATGCGGATTTGTCGGTCGGCGCCGACGTGACGACGGCCGAAGCGTTGCAAGCCAACGACGGGCTGAGTTCGCCGGGCGTGAAGCTGCACGGGTCCGGTTTCATCGTGACACCGCAAGAGGCCGAGGCGCTGGGGCTAGGCAAAAGGGCGGGACTTGAGCGGCACATCCGCCCGTACCGCAATGGCCGCGATCTGACGTCGACGCCGCGTGGCGTGATGGTGATCGATCTGTTCGGACTCGAAGCTGACGCTGTACGCAAGCAGTTCCCGGAGGTCTATCAGCACCTGCTGGGTACGGTGAAAATCGCGCGCCAAGAGCAGTACACGAAATCACCCACGCGAGACGCGAAGGAATACCTTGATCGTTGGTGGACACATGGGAAACCACGCGAAGAGTTACGTCCCGCGCTCGCCGGTTTGTCTCGCTACATCGCCACGGTCGAAACCGCCAAGCACCGCACCTTCCAGTTCCTCGACGGCTCGATCCTGCCGGACAACATGTTGGTCGCCGTCGGAAGCGACGACGCCTTCCACCTGGGCATCCTGTCATCGAGTGCGCATGTCATTTGGGCACTCTATTCTGGAGGAACACTCGAAGATCGACCGCGCTATAACAAATCCCGCTGCTTCGACCCCTTCCCCTTCCCCTTCCCCGACACGCCCGAGGCCCTCAAATCCCGCATCCGCGCCGTCGCCGAGGAACTGGACGCGCACCGCAAGGCGCGCCAAGCCGAGCATCCGCGCCTGACGCTGACGCAAACGTACAACATCCTGGAAAAGCTGAAGGTTGGCGATGACCTCACTGCCGCCGAGGAGACCATCAAGGAACAAGGCCTCGTCCTGATCCTCCGTGAGCTGCACGAAAAACTCGACGCCCTGGTCTTCGAAGCCTACGGCTGGCCCGCCACGCTCAAGGACGACGACATCCTTGAACGGCTTGTCGCCCTCAACAAGCAGCGCGGGCTGGAAGAGAAGGTGGGAAAAATCAAATGGCTGCGCCCGGACTATCAGATCCCGCGCTTCGGCTCGGACGCTGATCGCGCCCGCCTCGACGACGAGCGCCGCACAGCCCGCGCCGCTGACAAGCTGCGCCCACGGCAAGGCGCGCTCGCCCTGGACGACGATCTGCGCGAGATGCTCCCGCGCGACGACGATGACGCCAAGCCGCGCTATCCCACCAACAACGAACTGGCCGAAACCGCCGCTGTCATGCTCGTGCTGGCCACGGTGAGCCAGCCCGTCGCGATCACCGAGATCGCCCGTAGCTTCTCGCAAGGCCGCCAGA
>JANLQJ010000213.1:0-4483 GCA_031367715.1 Hyphomicrobiaceae bacterium
GTGACGCGAAGTTTTGCCAGAAAGATGTGCCAAGCTGGCCAGCCGCTACGCTTTGTCGAGATTGACGGCGGCGACCACATCACGATTGCCAAACGCACTGCGACGACAACAATCGACTGGATTGGCGACCGCTTCGCCGGCCAGGCAGCACCGGACGACTGCAGTCGGCTGTAACCTGTTCGTCGTCGACATGGGCGGGCGCAAAAGGGCGCGAGTCGGCGTGGCAGTTTGCGGCGCGCGGAGTGGTCCTGTCGTCACCCCTTTGCCCAGGATTGATGGGTTGAGGGCTCGAACATCGACGGGTACATGCTCATACCGCGCATAGTCGCGGGCCGCTGAAAAGTACATTGAGTACGAGGTCCGCTTCCGATCTACTCAGCCCAAGCTGAAAATGTACGGAAAAGACGGTTTTGGGTCATGAGGGCCGGTCGCCGGTCCGCCAGCCATTGCTCGAACCTGCCCAGTGAACGGACGAAACTGCGTCAGAACGCCGCAGATGTCCGAACCTCATCCCATCGGTGTAGATTCCGGCGGCGTCCCATTCGACGTTGAGGGCCATGAGGCAAAGTCGCCCATGCGACAGCCGATGCTCGAAGTGGGCTCAACTCCGGACGAACAACAACGAACTGCGAACGATGTCGGCTGAACCCCTGATCGCGTTGGGATCGGCGCACAAGTTGTTCGACGCGTTGGGCAAACAAGTGACTACTTAAACCATTTATGATAACACACACTGGCAAGGTTGATTGGAGCGTTCGATCGTCAGATGAACGAGCAAAGGATTTCGGCACAGCGAGCGGCAGACGGACAATGGCACGCGGTCTTCTGGCGCGCGAGCCTGGCACTTCGCCCCCACCTCGTCGGGCCACTGATCGGATGGTCAGAATCCACGACCGACGTTGTTTGGCGGCGCGAACTTCCAGCGCCATTCGTGCCGGTCATTCTGAGTTTCGGGGCTCCATTCCGCATTTCGGGCCAAGACCACACGTCGTTCCTAGCCGGGATGCATCGCGGGCCCTCGCTGGTCGGATCCGTCAATCGCATCGAATGCGTCCAATTCAATCTGACCCATGACGCGGCCTACCGCTTGCTGAGCCAGTCCATGCACGACTTGGCCGACCGCATCGTCCCTGTGCAAGATGTTCTCCGGCGCGATGCTGCCATGCTCATCGAGCAACTCGGCAATACCCAGTGTTGGGCCAAACGCTTCGAAGCGCTGGAGCGGTTTTTGCTGCCTGCGATCGAGCACGCTGCCGGATTGAAAGCCGATGTTTGCCTCGCGCTGGCGCGTCTTGAACAGTCGCACGGCGCGGCGTCCATCGGCGCGCTGAAGTTCGAAACCGGCCTGTCGAGCAAGCGGCTGACGCAAGCCTTCAAGGACCAGATCGGGTTGCCGCCGAAGACGATGGCGCGCCAGCTTCGATTTCAGCACGCCGTTCGGCACTTGTCGTCTTCGGCCCCCGATCTGGCCCAGATCGCCCTCAACGCGGGGTACTACGATCAAGCCCATTTCAATCGGGACTTCCGTGAGTTCTCCGGCATAACGCCTACTGATTATATTCGCGAGCGCCGCGCTGGGATCTTGAACCTGCCGCACTGATAGTTGCCAGCGGATTTATCCAATACGCCGTGCCCCAAAGGATCGATGTTTGGCCACACGTTGATCTTGATGGAGAACGCCATGACCAGATCCGATACCCTCCCGCCCGACATCTACCCTGTGCTGCGCTACCAGGATGGACGCGCTGCAATTGATTGGCTCACCAAGGCCTTTGGCTTTCGCAGCCATTTCGAAGTGGCCACCGCTGACAAGGTGGGGCATGCCGAACTGGCCTTTGGCAACGGCTTGGTGATGCTGGCGGCAAGCCGAGAGCCCGACCCGGCCAATCCGTGGTCGATGGAAGCCAGCGGGATCTATGTCGCCGTCGACGATGTCGATGTCCACCAGGCGCGCGCCATGGCCGCCGGTGCCCAGATCGTGAGGCCGCTCGCCGACACCGCCTATGGATCGTGCGAGTACTCGGCCCGCGATATCGAAGGACATCTCTGGTCGTTCGGAAGCTATCGGCCTACCCTCAAATCTTCGCGGGCACAGCCCCCTGACGAAACGCCGAAGGCCCTGATCGAGGAATTCCAGCGCATCAAGGACGCCTTCAATGCCGCGATGCTATCGAACGACGTCACCCGGATTGCTGACTGCATCACGGAAGACTGGTGCCTGGTAACGCCCGAAAGAGGGCCGATCGGACGCACCGACATTCTAGCGGCGATCAAGACCGGCATCCTCAGCCACGACAGCATGACAAAAGACATTGTGCGCTTAAAGATTTATGGCGATGTCGCCGTGGTGACTAGCCGAGGGCGGAACACCGGACTGTTTCGCGGCGCCCCGATCAGCGCCGACGAATGGATTACGGATGTCTATCGCCGGGACGCGGGCGAGTGGTTGTGCGTCCTCACCCAATTGACGCCGGCAATGCCAGGGTCGTGAGGATTTGAATTGAGTTGATTTCGGGGCCACCTCGTCCAGAAGCAGTTAAGACCACCGCTCAGGGTCAGACTCGCTCGTCGCCGCCGTCGTCTGCCATCTTCGAACTGCCCCCGATAGCGACCACCGGGAGGCCACAGCGGGAACGTGAACGCGACGCATCTAGCAACGGACGAAACCGGCGACCGGTGAACTGGATCGTTGGGCCAACAGGCGAACAATTGGACCGCACGTCCCGAGGTGCCTGGATTGAGTAACGCTCACCCCACTAACGGTCAGAGGCTCAGCCGTTCGGGGGCGACGCCCCTGGGCAATTGTGCTTAGCTCCGCGCCGCTCCAGAATGTCATCGCCAAACCGCGAAGGCGCGTCCGATGCCCGTCTACATCTCGATCCCCAACACGGTGGACGCTCGTTTCGCCGACGCGCCCGAGATCGTCCGCACACTCGAAGGTGACGTCAGGGCGAGCGCGGGCGACGCCATTGTCTCGCGCGGCGGCGGCGACACATGGCCGGTTCCCCGCAAGCGCTTCGAGGCGACCTATCTGCCCAAGGACGGTCAGGCCATAGGCAAACCGGGACGGTATGAGAAGCTGCGCGCGCCGACCCGCGCCGAGCGTCTTGATGCGTCGCTCGAAGTTCCACTGACTGATAAACGCGGCACGCTCAGGGGCGAGGCCGGAGACTGGCTCGTCTGGCATGACGCACGTCATACGGCAATTGTGTCGGCGAGCGTTTTTCCGAAAAGCTATGAGCCATTCGCAGTTCCAGTCTATGTCGACTCGGCCGATGCCGCTGCGCGCCTCAAGCCTTACTTGCCGTTCACGGAGGTTCTTGTTCCGGCGAACGTCGAGGAGGCAGGCAAGCTCGGCGCGCTCACTCTGCGAGTCGTGGACGCACCTGGGGCGGAGGACGCGCCGCGGTTAAGTGCGATGGAATCGGACGGGGTCGTCGAATCCCTCAAGACCTTAAGGCTGGGCGCCTCATGGCCTCGTTACACTTGGAATTCTCTTCTGAACCTCCTGGCGACCACGCGCGACTCAATCGGGAAAGCCGAGACCAACAAGGCGCAGGTACACGCCGTCGGCCTGCAACTCTTCGAGATTGATCGATTCAACCAGCAACTCTCGAAGAGTAAGATCGACCCGAAAGCGATCGGCGCTCGCCTCCGTTCAGGCCCGCCGGCGATGAAGAGAGCAGCGATCTGTGGCGGTTGCGCTTGTTGCAGTGCTGCGCCGACGACGATGCAAGCAACCACCAGGCGCGTTGGCAAAACACCGTGTTCGCGACGACCAGGCAAATCGCAGATGCTCCGAAACAAGCCGGTGGCCAAACGAACGAGCTAAAGGACAAACACGCGACAAATCTCGATCTCGCTCGTCTTCTCTTCTCCCATCCTTCGCTCGGAAGCTTCGGCTTATTGGCGGCAGCTTCTCTGGCCTTTGGTTCTGAGATAGCCGGACTATTCCCAATCCGGGCGCAACTCGCACTAACCTTCTTTTGCATTTACATCGGTGCCTTGGGCGCCCTTTGGTGGTTGTATGCAAGAGCTAAGGCAGAGTCCTGGGAAGCGCAGCATCAGGACGCCCGCCTGCTGGCCGAACTCCTGAGAGCGGGCTACGTACTATAGCGCGACAATCTGGGTGAGGTGCGCCAGGCGAAGCTGGCGAGTTCCAGCCGGTGAAAGTCCGGCCCGGGTAAGGGGTAGCTCCCGCCCGGTAGTGAGTGTTGCGGCGTGTAAGGCGACGACCACGGCGAAGCGTACACAGCAATCATGTGGGGTGTGGGAGTGAGCCACGACAGTGATAAGATTGCAGGGGCCGAGACGTTCTCATCCGTCGAAAGCAATACGTGCGGAGCCGCTAAGCGAGGCACCGTCGCCCTGCCGGGGTCTAGGGCCACATCACGCATGACAGGAACACGTCGGAACCTGGGAGATCTCATGTCCGGCCGGATGGCGTCAGCCATGCCGGTCCGCATCGGGAAGGCGAGGAGCC
>JANLQJ010000214.1:0-22629 GCA_031367715.1 Hyphomicrobiaceae bacterium
CCTGGTCGCCCAATCCCTGCATCAGATCGACAAGGCCTACGGGGCGAACCATGCCATTCTCGATAACTGCCACGTTCGCGTTGCTTTCGCGCCCAACGACGAGCGCACCGCCAAGCGGCTGTCCGATGCGCTCGGCACCGCCACGCAACTGCGCGAACAGCGCAATCTGTCCGGCAATCGCAGCGCCGCTTGGCTCTCGCACACCTCAATTTCGGAGCACCAGACGCCGCGCCCGCTGCTGACGCCCGGCGAGGTGCTGCAGTTGCCCAAGGACGACGCGCTGGTGCTGGTGTCCGGGGTGCCGCCGATCCGGGCCAAGAAATTGAAATACTTCGAGGACGCTAATTTCCGGGCGCGGCGGCTTCCGGCGCCCACGCTGGCCGAAGGATTCTTCGCCGATACTCCACCCGCCCGCGCAGATCATTGGACAGGCTGCACACGCACGACCGACCCGCGACTTGAGCTGGTCTGGTCGGAGATGGTCACGACGCAGTCCGGCGAAGAGGAGCGTCTGCGGGCGCGCGCGCTAATCAAGCCGGGGGCGAAGAAGAAAGTCGACAGGGAGCCCGACCTACCGCTATTTGCTCCCCGTTCAGGGGATCGGGACGTGACGACTTCCCCGAGTACGGGAGCGGCGACGGCTGGCGAGACGGCGCTTGGTCAGGTCATACAGTTCGGCGGACTAAGAGTTTAAGGTGACACGCCACGAGCCTTTGTAGTGCACTGAACATTGGCGCGACGATCATTTTGTTCGCACATTCATGTCCGCGCCGTCGTCCCCCTTGAAACCTCGACGTCTCTGGTCGGTTGAAGCTTCCGGAGCACCGGCACCGACCTACAAGACGGCGTCGACGAGTCCGCGCCCTTTGGAAAGGTAGTCCACGACTGCAACGCATGGGAGTCCGGTTGCGGCCCCTTCAGCGAGATCGTTTGGTCGACTCCGAAGTTCTTGGCGGATTGCTGGCACAGGCCCGCCTTGTCGATGTCGGCGATCACGCCGGCACCGGGGCTTTGAGCGTTGTGAGTGTGCGGGAAGCCGACTGTCGGTCCCACACAAACCGATGTCCTAGTTGAGCTGGTCAACGACGTGGCGGATCAATCGGCAGCGAACACCGATTGATCCGGGTACCCGTCGGTCCGTGAAGGGCCGAAATCATACCTAACTACAGCACGAAGTCGTGCAGCGTCAGCGTATGCATATCGACATGGTCAAGTGTTACGCTATTATTGTGACCGAGATTGAGGACGGCATTGCCGCCTAATTCCGTGACGTGAGTCAGAATGTCGTTCAGCGTGTGGAAGTGCAAGCCGGACGTGTGCAGACTGATGCGGTCTGCATTTGCTCCGCTAACGAAGAAATTATCGATAACATCCTTGCCGCTGTGTGCGCCAATCACGAATAGGTCGTGACCGGTGCCTGCTGTCATGGTGTCGTTGCCGGCGCCGCCGTTGATTGTATCGTTGGTTGTTCCGCCAGTGATGCCGTCGCTTCCAGCACCGCCGCTGAGCATGTCCTTGCCCGAGCCGCCTAGCAGCGTGTCGTTGCCGGCTCCTCCCATGAGCGTATCCTTGCCCGCGCCTGCGGTGAGTGAATCATTGCCCGCGCCGCCATCCATGCTGTCATCGCCTTGCCCGCCGACAAGAGTATCTTTTCCATTGCCGCCGGACAGGGTGTCCTTGCCGTGGCCTGCAACCATGGAATCGTCGCCGTCGCCGCCCTCCATGCTGTTGTCGCCCTGTCCGCCCGTCAGGGTGTCATTGCTTGTCCCGCCTTTGATGGTGTCGTTGGTCGTGCTGTTGCTGTCGTCGACCTGGACCGACTGGCTGCTGGAGCTATCGTCGACGCTGTCACGGGGAAGGGCATGATGTGAGGAGCCGGTCAGGGTTTCGAGGCGGGCGCGCATGGTGACTTAAATCCCAAATTGTGGTTCTCGCCTCAGACCGTGATCCCAAACAGTTTCGAATTTCCTGCATAGAAGTATACTATTTGGTATGGAATTGGTAATTCGCGCCTCGCTGTCGTCCCGAACGACTATTGCGAACTATTTGATTGAACTCGATTTAATTGCATCAACGACGCCCTGTAGTCCAGCGCATGCCGCATCTCTCTCAAATGCGACGGTTCAAGCGTTTACTCCAGCTTAAGGACTCCGGCGCGCAGTCGATTCAGTGTCGGCCCACACGCTGGTGCTTTGCGTCTCGAGGTCGATCAGTCCCAGTTGTGTTCCTGTGTTCTGTTCCCTGTCGTCTGAGCCAGGGACAAATTGGTAGGGCGAAATTCTATCGTGGGTTCGTCCAGGACGACACGTGTCTCGGATGCATTCTGGAAACACCCTTCATGCAAATCGCAAGTCCTTCTAACCGCCGGCTCGCGCTGGCGACCGCAATTGCCTTCGGCTCGGCCGGCGTTTCGACAGGCGCGGCCAAGGCTGCCGATCTTGGAAAGAGCTGTTGCGCAGACCTCGAAACTCGCGTCGCCGATCTTGAAGCCAGCGCCGTTCGCTCCGGCAATCGAAAATTGGAAATGACGATTTCCGGTCAGGTCAATGCCGGCATGGTCTGGTGGAGCGATGGTTTCACCGCCACCGGCACCCGCGATCACGCTTTTTTCGACCGCAATAGCAACGTATACGTTGTCAATGGCAGCGCCAACCGGACCAAACTCGACATTCTGGGCACAGGCAAGATTCGTGAGGGGCTGACTGCTGGATACTCCCTGGGACTTCGCCCTTGGGGCAGTAAGATGGACGAGGTCAGTCAGGTTGATCAGAACCCCAACCAGAACACTGTCGCAGTTGAAAGCACCTATGTCTTCATCGAGGCGGAGGCGATCGGCAAACTCCAACTGGGCAAACAGGACAGCGTTACCGAGGAGGCCTGGGCGCAGGACCTCGGTGGTTCCTCGGGCACGATCGTCGGCGGCAATCCAGGGGATTGGAACGGAGGCTTCCACCTACGGGACAGCAAAGGTCGCCTGACCGATGTGACCTGGGGTGCCGTGCTGGCGGAATCCAACACGACCCAGGTCCCGCGCCTGGCGTTCTCCTCACGTGAGTTCTCGGGAGTTCATGTGGCTGCATCGGTTGGCGGTGACGACACCTACGCTGCCGCCCTATTCTATGCCAACACGTTTGGTACCGTGAACGTCGCGGCTGGGGTCGGCTACGATCTGTCGCGCGGACACGATGCAGTGGAAAGCCAGGCAGCTGGGACCAACCTGACCCACGCGACGCTCGCCAAGTTCGTCATGTCGGGCTCCCTCTTTGAAAGTCAGTCTGCCCTCTATGCGTCGGCGGCCTTTTCCGAAGCCGCCTCCGATATTTCGGGGCGCCACGACGCCACCAACTTCTACGGAAAAGCAGGTTGGAAGCGCGACGTCACGGGTCTGGGCGAAACCAACATTTACGCAGAAGCCGATCGCACGACTGGACTGCAAGCAAACAGTGTCTCGGCCAATCTCTGGGGCGTGGGCATCACTCAAGACATCGCAGCCACAGACTCAGTACTCTACGTTGGCTATCGGCATACCCAATTAGAGAGCGGCATCGCCGGTGCCAATCTCATCGACGCGGCCAATACAGCGCTAAACGGACCATCGGGTCTCGATCCAAACCAGCATTTCGATGCCGTGCTCGCGGGAATGGCTGTGAAATTCTAGCGCTTGCAGTCGATGCCCCGCGCATTATTGGTCCGAAGCAACGAAGACAGCTCTGCTGGGCTCGGTCAACAACTCACATCGAACGTGAGATGCCGCCGGCACACGGTTCCTCTGGCGGTTCCATTGTGGATGGCGATCCGCAAATGTCTTGGCATCGCCACCGATTGGCGACGGCCAGTGAGGCGGTCCCATTCTTCTCGTGCGAACATGAAAAGCTTCGTAAGTTTTCGGTAACTGTTGACAAAACAGCTATTCGAAATCGCGCCACGACGCGTGGAGACTGTTGATGTCTGAATTCCATCCGCCACACGCCCGACGGCGGCGCCATCGACATCGCGCTGCAAGATGGCATGAACAGACCGTCGCTTGAGATCACCGATAGGGGGCCAGACATTGCCGAGCCGCAGTTGCCGCTCGTCTCCCAACGGTTCTACCGGGCAACCGCTCTGTCGGTAGGGGCAGCGGGCTCGGTCTGTCCATCGCCGCGCGGAAACGTCATTTAAAGGATCAACCGCAGCGAACGATCTGGATTGATTGCGTGTCGTTTCCGCGCCGCAATATGGTCACCACCTCATAAGTCGCCACTAAGTCTGGATGCCTATCTTGCCTCAGGTTGCTCAACAACAGCCTGGGCGGCTACCCCGGTCAACAGACCGAGCCGGCGCGCTGAGACAACAAGGATAACAGAGATGATCGCCAACAAGATTGCCTTGACCGCCGTTGTCAGCGCCATCGCCATGGGCGGCGCGTTTGGGACGGCCGACGCCAAGATTCGCAAGCATCCGCTTGCGTCCTCGCAAGTCATGCAAGCCAGGCTGGTTGAGATCCGCATCCACGAAGGCACTGAAAGGCGCATGGTGGAACGACGGGAGTATCGCAAGTACGCGACGAAGCACCGTCATCGCCCATGATGCACTTCTGACCGCCATAACGGCGGCACAAGGACGCCGGGCTCCATCCCGGCGGGCCGGCCAGAGTCTTTTGGGGGTCTTCTCGGGCCTCCTCGTCCGTAATCCGTATTTTGGCCAATGACTGTTGCGCAACAAACAACCAAACATAAAGGAGCAAATGATGTCGCACACACTATTCGATTACGTCGGCTTCAGATCGCACCGGATACCATCGTGGTCACTGGTTCTGATAGCGGCTCTAGCCTTTGCTGTTGTCGCATTCACGGGGCTCTTGTGGCTTTCCTTGTTGATCTTGACGGCTCCAGTCCTTCTCGTTGCCAATGGTCTGCAGCGCCTGCGACACAGTCAACAGCCGGCACCGCCGAAACGCAGAGAACCGCACAACGAGAAGCCCGCCCGCGTCCAACGGCCACTGATTATAGAAGGCGACTATGTCGTGGTTGACGAAGAGCCAAAGCCAACCCGAGTGCCGCCGACACCACCAAGCGCCGGCAACGCAATCTAACGGCACAACGTCACATCTCCGCACCCTTAACCCTGAGAAAGTCCCATGACCCCCCAAGAACAACAACTGATCACTAGCCTGTTTGATCGTTTGCGCGGAGTTGGTGCTCCCGAGAAGGACAGAGAGGCCGAGGCTCTCATCAACTCATCCGTACGCGCGATGCCTGACGTACCCTACCTGCTTGTGCAATCGACGCTGATCCAAGAGCAGGCGCTTGAAGCCGCATCCACCCGCCTCAAAACTGCGGAAGCGCGCGTTCGGGGGCTAGAGGAAGAGCTCAAAGGGCGCTCCTCCGGGTCTGGCAGTTTCCTCGGTGGGTTGTTTGGCGGACGCGGCGCCAGCGAGCACGCGCCGGCCGTGCCGCCCAGTGCGCCGCCAATCTCTGCCGGTCCGTCGCCTTGGCCAGCGGCGGCTCCGCAGCTGGTTCCGGCACCGGCCGCACCTGCTTCGGGTGGCTTCATGCGCTCAGCGATGACAACGGCTGCGGGGGTCGCCGGAGGGATGCTCGCTGCTGGCGCTCTTCGCGACATGCTCGGTGGCAGTGCGCATGCAAACCCGGTCAATATGGTGGGGACGGATCAGGCTAGGCGAGACCACGAAGCCTTAGCCCAGCAGGACACGCAAGACGACGCACAGTCGGACGCAGAGGATGACACGGCTGACGACGCTGCCGATTCTTACGATACGGCATACTGAATCGACGCGACTGTCGATACTGATCATCTGACGGTCATTCTGTCGTCAGGTGATATTTATCAAACATGCAGACAACAATTGATGCAATCGAAAGGAAGACGAAATGCGTAACTTACTCATCATCGGAATTGCCCTGAGCGTCCTGTCGGCGAGCACGGTATTGGCGACGGCGGCAACGCCCGCACCAGCTGCAGGCACCTCAGCCGCTGGCACAATGACGCCGAAGGCGGCGGCGTCAACTGCAGCACCCGCGATGTCGCGCACAGCGATCTCGATCGAGTGCTCGAAGCAAGCGGACGCAAAGGGTCTGCATGCGAAGGCGCGAAAACTGTTCCGGGCCAAGTGCAGGAAGGATCTCACGAAGTAAGACTGAGCAGCAACCTGTCGGGATGCAAGCGGGCGCCAGTCGGCGCCCGTTCTGCATTCGTGGACACGGAAGAATGCCTCGGTTGCAGGCTCCGGTCTGATACTTTCGTTTCGACGGAATCGTTGCCGCGACTTTTGTGTTCCGATCGTTCAGCTCTTTTTCCATAGAAATCCGATTGACTTGGACTACGTGTATTGACCGGCGGTGATAACTTGGAACTCCGGAAATGCGAATTCTCTTGATCGAAGACGATCCGATGATCGGTGCGAGCCTGGCTCAGGCCCTCGGCGACAACGGCATGACCGTGGATTGGGCCAAGGATGGCGAGGACGGCGAACTGGCGATCCAGGCCGGGGCTTATGCTATGATCCTGCTGGACCTTGGGCTGCCAGGAAAGACAGGCACGGCGGTGCTGAAGGAACTGCGCAAGCGCGGCGACAGGACGCCGCTGGTGGTCATCACCGCGCGTGAGTCAACAGATGACAGGGTTGCCGGACTTGACCTCGGCGCCGACGACTATCTGGTGAAACCGTTCGAAATGAACGAGCTGCTGGCGCGCATGCGCGCTGTGCTGCGGCGCCAGAGTGGGCACGCCACCTCGCTTCTCAGCAGCAGCTGCATCACACTCGATCTGACCAGCCACGAAGTAGCGTGTGCGGGGGTCACCGAACTCCTTCCGGCAAGGGAGTTTACACTTTTGCATACCCTGATCGAGCGCGCCGGCACAATATTCTCTCGCGACCAGCTCGAGGAACGGGTCTACGGCTGGGGCAAGGAAGTCGAGAGCAATGCCGTTGAAGTCCTCATTCATTCGATTCGCAAGAAATTCGGCAAAAATATCATTCGCAACGTGCGCGGCGCTGGCTGGCTGGTGGATCGATGAACCGTGACTTGTCTCTTAAGTCTCAACTTCGGCTGTGGGTGCTGGGGCTCTTGACGGTTGTGGGTCTCATGACGGCGGCAACGTCCTACTGGTACACTCGCGATGAGATGGAGAGCTTTCTCGATCACCAGTTACGGCAATTTGCTGTCAATCTCGGTCCAGCCGGCCAAGGCGCATCGACGATCACCGATGACCCGGTTCCCCATGACATCGAAGATGATCTCAATGTGCAAGTCTGGGATGGTGCTGGCAATGCGTTACGGTCGTCAGTCCCAGAGAACGATATTGCTCGGCAACCCGTGACAGGCTTTGCCGATACAAAGACCCAATCCGTCGGCTGGCGGACCTATACGGTTGTGACGGCCAAACAAACGGTGCAGGTATCGCAGCAATTGGCGGTCCGGCAAGAACTTGAACAGGATGCCGCATTGCGCGCTTTGATCCCGATAGGGATCATCATTCCACTGGCTTGGTTGCTTTTAGGAGTCGTCATCAACAGGGTCCTCGGAAGTTTGGACAGCGTTGTTGTTCGCCTCGCGCAACAGACCCCGGGCAAACCAGCGCAGATTCCGGCCTCTGAGGTTCCCGCCGAAATCAGGCCGATGGTCCGAGCGATGAACGATCTGCTGCAACGTCTGCAACAGGCCTTAGTGGCGCAGAAGCAGTTCATGGCAGACGCTGCACATGAGTTGCGAACGCCGATCACGGCCCTTCAGTTGCAGATCGCCAACCTTCATCACGGAGAGAGTGCCGGTTCGTCCGACACGCGCATGAAGGATTTGGACAGCGGTATCCGGCGCGCATCGAGCCTGATCAACCAGCTGCTGAAAGTTGCGCGCTATCAATCGGATGATATCAAGAAGGATCTGAAGCCTGTCGACTTGGTTGTCCTTGTCAAGACGATCATCGGCGAAGTCGTTCCAATTGCTGATCATCGCGGATTGGATTTGGGTCTCGTGCGCGCAGACGCTGCGATAGTCCTGGGCGACCCCGAAGACCTCCGCGTAATGGTCGGCAACTTTGTTGAAAACGCAATCCGCTACACGCCTGATGGAGGCATCATCGATGTCGCCATCACGACTGCGGAAGGCAGCCCTGTCATCGAGATCAAAGACACCGGGCCCGGTATCGCTCCTGAAAAACTCGAACGTGTGTTCGAGCCGTTCTATCGCGCTGCAGCTCCTGGCGTCGAAGGCAGCGGTCTTGGATTGTCCATCGCGAGCCGAATCGCTGAGCGCTACGGCATCAAAATTGAACTCATGAATCGATCAGACCGGTCCGGGATTGTCGCACGAATAATTTTTGCACGCACAGATTCTGCGAATCCCTCCTAAGTTGCCACTAAGTCTGACTGGTTAACTTGCCTCAGGTTGTTCGAAAACAACCTGAGCGGTCTTCTCCAGTCAAATGGCGGGGCAGGCGCTCTGTGCCAACAAGGAGAACTCAGATGATTGCCAACAAGATTGTTTTGACGGCTATCATTAGCGCCATCGCCCTCGGCGGCGCCGTTGGAACGGCCGACGCCAAAATGCGCAAGCATCACATGGTGTCGTCGCGGTTCGTGCAGACCGGCTTGGAGGAAAGCCGATCCCATGAAGGCACTGAAAGCCGCGGCCTGGAGCGCAAGGAGCACCGCATGCTTCGCAAGATGCGCATTCATCACCAGCGCTAATTCGTCTGATCGTCTTGAGGACGAGAGACCAAGAGCCGGGTGGCCCATCGCGCCGCTCGGCTTAAGTATTTTTGCTCCAAAAGCAGCGGTCCATGGAGAGTCTCGTGCATCAGAAACAGATTCACATGCTGGTCCGAGCGGTAATAAAGGCCGCACTCGTTGGGATGTTTGTTTTCTCGATCGTGCAGGTTTTCAACGGACGTTGGATCACTATTAAGCACGCACGGGGTCTAATTGCCGACGACTACGGTGTGAAAATTGACCGCTTCGGCAAACTTTTGGAGCCAGCGACCAATAGTCCTCCGAGTCCGCCCTGATCTGCGGCCTTCTATGATCAGTGGAAAGATCTCAAATATCCGTTGCGAGCAATGTGGCATGGTTCAACCAAGCCGCTTGCCGGAGACTCCGAACATCGATCTTCTGTACGCCCCGCAGGCGACGGAAGACAAGCCGGGTTCTGCCCCGGCGGGCCGGCTCGCGCAACTCCCAGCGAGTCGGCCGCGTTGTCTCAAGTCTGAGTACTGAGCGACCGGCCCGTCATGCCTCTCGGCGGCCACGAAATGGTCACTACCTCCTAAGTCGCCCCTAAGTTTCGGCTGGCATCGTCAAGCCTGTCAGGTGACATGAGTCGCGTCTGCACAACCCCCAATCGGAGCCAGAAGCATGAACCCCACTGAAAATTCGGTGCTAAACAAATTGTGGAACAAGGTTCCCGAAGTCACCATCTTCTTCTGGATTATCAAGATCCTGGCGACAACCGTTGGTGAAACTGCGGGCGACTTGCTGTCCGTGCGCCTCAATCTCGGCTTGACCGTGACCTCCTGGGTGATGAGCGCGATCTGCGTCGTTGCTCTGATATGGCAGGTTCGCACCAAACGCTATGCTCCGACGCCCTATTGGCTGATGGTTGTGCTTATCAGCGTCGTAGGCACGTTGGTCTCTGATCTTCTGGTCGATGGCCTTGGCATCAGCCTCGTCATCACTAGCATCGCCTTCAGCATCATCCTGGCCGTGGTGTTCGCCGTCTGGTACGCCAGCGAGAGAACGCTCTCCATCCACTCCATCGTCACCACGAAGCGCGAACTCTTCTACTGGGCCGCGATCCTGTTCACCTTCGCGCTTGGCACCTCAGCCGGCGACCTCGCCGCCGAGACGCTGAACTTCGGCTACGGCCCGTCAGCACTCGTCTTTGCCGGGGCGATCGCAGCCGTCACCGCCGCCTACTACCTGTTCAAGCTCGACGCCATCCTGTGCTTCTGGGTCGCTTACATCCTGACCCGGCCGCTCGGCGCCTCGATTGGCGATTTCATGGCCAAGCCGCGCATCGCTGGTGGCCTTGGCTGGGGCACCATCAACACCAGCGTCGTGTTCCTGGTCGCGATCTCCCTGCTCGTCGTTTTCCTGACGGCAACCCGCATCGACCGGCAGGAGGCGACTGAGCCCCAGGCAGCCTGAACCCTAGCAAACCCGGTATCTCACTCAAGGTAGGACTATTCCATGTCGAACAAACTTATCAAACTGATCATGATCTCCGCCACTCTCGCCGTCGTCTCGGCCGGCGTCGCCAGGGCTGATTGCGAGAGCGATCTTGGCCTAGTCGAAAAGGCTCTGGCTGCGCCCGGCCTCAAGCCGGCAGCCAAGGCCGCCCTTGACGCCGCTGGCGTCGCCGGCTCTGCGGCCCTGAAAAAGGACGACGACGCCGGTTGCAACAAGGCGGTCATGGACGGTCTCGCCGCCGCCGGTATAGCTCCTCCTCCGGCAGCCGCCGCTGTCGCCACCAGCGTCTCCATCGGCGACCTTTCGCCCATGAAGACCGTTGCGGTCGACGCTCTCAAGATGGTCGGCAGCGGCAACAATGCCGGCGCCAAGACCCGCATCAAGGACCTTGAAGCGCTCTGGGACAAAAATGCCAAGGCGATGAAGGCGGCCAATATCGACAAATGGAACGCCCTCGACAAGACGCTCGACACGACCTTCAAGACCCTGCGGACGGCCAGCCCCAAGACAGCCGATAGCACGACGATCTTGCAATCCCTGATCGCGCTGATGGACAAGACGAAGTAGGTCGCGCCGTACCGCGGTCTCACTCTGACCCGATAGCCGGTCCCGTACTCCCTGGACCGGCTGACGCTGCCGCAGGCAACTATTCATTTGGGGGTCGCTGCCTGCGGCTGAATTCCGACCGTGGCGCGCAGCGGCCAGGGTGTTGCTCCGTGAGCGGCCTCAGTATCGTGAACAACAAAGAAAGTGCAGGCTCCTGAAATTCATGACGGGGCGCCGAATAGCATCGTGCTAAAAAATAACATCGACAGTAGTCATAACACCATACGGTCAATATTGCGGTGCACGATCAGTATGGGGATTGGGTACTTGTCAACCAGGAGTACGATCATGACTTCCAAGAAGAAAACACTCGCCGTTGTCGCTCTGACGGCAATCGTATCGGTAGGCGGATTGGGGCTTGCCGCCTTTGCCGCCGAGAACCAGGGCGGCGACGCCCAGGAACAGGCCGCAGTCGCCAACGCCAAGATCACCATGCAGCAGGCGATCTCGATTGCCGAGCAATCGGCCGGCGGCAAGTCGACCGGGTCAGGCGTCGAAAGCCAGGATGGAACGGCCATCTTCTATGATATTACCATCGACAAGGCGGGTACGCCGCAAAAAGTGCTGGTCGATATGCAGACCGGCAAGGTGGTGAGCGTCGTGGCCGAGAACGGCGCCGAAGGTGCGGAAGGCACCGAAACCAATGACGGCAACGAAGGCAACGAAGGCCCGGAGACCAACGAACAGAACGAAGGTCAGGAGAACCAGGGCAACGGCAAGCAGGGCTAATCCTCGCTTGTCGAAAACAGGTGCCGCCCGGGCGATTTCCCGCGAGCGCCCCGGGTGGTTGGCGAGGCCGATACGCGAAAGCGTATCGGCCTTTCTCGTAGGGTTGATCAGACGGCCAAATCCAAGCAATCTGTAGAAACTAGTCGGTTCACGCCGAGACACCTTGCATCGCTAAGTGCCCGCTAAGTATGCAAGTCCATGGTTCGCATCAAGGCGCTGCATTGGTTCAAGGAGTAACGGCCAATGCGGAGCTCAGAGTAAGACGGTCATCGTAACAACCGGCCGTCTCAACCACAGGAGAGTTGACATGATGATGAATACGAAGGCGAAGTTGATCATTGTCGCTTTGTCGGCGGGAGCCGCGCTTGCAGGTCTCAATGCATTCGTGATCGCCGCCGAAAAAGAAAGCGCGGATGGCCCCAAAGAAAAGGCCGCTATCGCGGCAGCCAAGGTCACGTTGAAGCAGGCCATCGCCACGGCCGAGCAAGCTGCTGGTGGTAAGGCCACGGCAAACGGCATCGAGAACCAAGATGATACTGCCATCTACTACGATGTCACGGTCGACAAGGCGGGCGTGCCGCAGAAAGTGCTGATCGACATGCAGTCGGGCAAGGTCGTCAGTGTCGCCGTCGAGGACAACAAAGCTGAAAACGACAAGAAGGACTGATCAGACTTTTCGCCAACCGACGCCGGGGCAGGCAATCTGCCCCGGACGCCTCTGTGGTCTGTGAGCGCCTCAATTCCGCGATTTCGATGCCCTGTTGCCGCGCGAGCGCCACCGCACCAGCACCAAAAACCTGAGGTGTATCGCGAATCCCGAGGAGACGCGTCGCTTGTCCATTGTGATTGCCGAACAGAACCTCACCAAGCGCTACAGCGCCCACGCCGCGCTCGACGACCTGACATAGGCATTCCTGGCCTCTTTCAAGACTTACGAGACCATCCGCGACTGCATCGAACAGGCGTCCCCGGCCAAGCACTTCGAGCGCTGGAGCTTCGCTTTCACCGGCATCAAGGAAATCTACAACGGTCAGCCGGTTGGCGCCGTCATGGCCGATCGCTGGAACGATTTTGCCTGGCTTGCGGGCGGACTCGCCATGCTCCTCTCTCTCCTCTTTTTCCGCCGCCTGGACTTCACGCGTCTCACAAAGGACTGATGACCATGACCCATAAGAATAGCCTCTCCCTGGCCGCCCTGGCGGTTACCCTGCTCGCCTTCGGCACGTCAATTCCAGCAAATGCCGCCGGCCTCGACACCGACGGTGACGGCATCCCGGACGCGGCCGAGGCTCTGCTCGGCACCGACCCGCTGGTGGCCGATACCGACGGCGACGGGCTGAAAGACAAAGCCGATCCCAAGCCGCTCGAAATGGCCAACCCGATCGCTCAGGGTGGCAAGCCCGGCGGCATCGCCATCAAGTCGGGCATTGTCGAGAACAATGTCGAACCTGGCACCAGCAAGGCTGCCGACGATCATCTTGAACTCGAAGTGCAGAACCTGACCGACGCTGACATCAAGGGCGTCGAGTTCTTCCTGACACTGAAGGACAGCGTGACCGGCGCGACCGAGAACACCTACCGCAAGCTGGCAGGTTTCACGATCCCCAAGAAAGGCACGTCGGTGCTGCATTTCCTGCCCAAGGGGTCCCTCGACTTCGCGGCTGCGACCGACCACTTCCGGGCCAACCCGAATTCGGCCCTCTACAAGACTCCGAACGAGAAGATGCTCAACGTCGAAATCGCTATCCCGGGATTTGCTACCGCCAAGATCGACATCAAGAAGGACAAAGGCGGGGCCGAATTAGCCGACTAGGAACGAGCACGGGGCGAGCGACTTTGTTCCGCTCGCACCGACTCAACTGCTGCTTGAGCGCCAGGCCAGCGGACGTCGAGGAACCTTGGAGAACGCATCATGAGTGAGCACGAACTACATACGCCCCATCACGCAGCCGTTCGAGAATACGGCCTATCGCAATGGGTCGCTATCTTCACCGCGATTGTCGCGACGCTCGGTGCGATCATCGCCCATGAATCCAGCCTGTCGGCCAATGAAGCGATTCTCTACAAGAACGAAGCGATTCTGAAAAAGACCGAAGCCTCCAATCAATGGGCCTACTACCAACAGGTCAGCATCAAGGCCCACCTCATGGAACTGGCCAAGGTCCTGGCGCCTCAGGATAAAATTGGCGAGTACGACGCCAAGCTGGAAAAATACGCCAAGCAGAAGAACGACCTGCAGGTGAAGGCCAATGCGTTGGAAGACGAGGTCAAAGCCGCCGATGCTCATAGCACGTTGCTGCGCAAGCCCTGGCAGAGCTACGGCATGGCCCTGACATTGTTGCAGATTGCAATCAGCCTTGCCTCCGTCACGATCCTCACTGGCCGGACATGGCTGTTCGGCGGCGCGGGGCTGGCCGCCGCAGGCGGCGCGGGCTATTGGCTGCTGGCGCTGGCAAATCACTGAAAACAGCCCCGGTCATGAGTCTTAGCGATCCTGCCGCCCGCGAGCGGGTGCGCATGCCATGGTACGACCCCCGCTCGGTCTGGCGATCCATTGTCATGCGCCCACGGATCTACGTCGGAACGCTGGTCGGCCTCGCCGTTCTGCTGCTCTTGCCACGATCTGTGTCGCCGGATGTACGCGGCGCCACCGCCTGGTGTGCGGCCGGAGCGACCTATCTCAGTCTCGCCTATCGCGTGATGCACCGATGCCAGTCCGACCGAATTCGGTCCAGGGCAGCCCTGCACGACGACAGCGGGATGGTGATCCTGGCACTCATTCTGCTTGCCATCTTCGCCAGCGTCGCCGCCATCCTCGGCTTGGCGACCGAGGCAAAGACAGCCGCTGGCGGGGGCAAGCTGCTGTATGTGGCGCTGGCGGCGATGACCATCGTCATCGCCTGGACGGTGATGCAGGTCGCGTTCACGCTGCACTATGCGCACGAGCATTACGACCCGTATCAATTGGCGCGCGATGGTCGCGGTGGCTTAACGTTTCCCGGCGAAGCCAGTCCCGACTACTGGGATTTTCTCTATTTCGCCACCTCGATCGGCGCGACATCGCAAACTTCGGATGTGACGATCGGCACCAAGGGATTGCGCCGGCTGGTCACCCTGCACGCCGCGGTCGCGTTTTTCTTCAATACGATGATTTTGGCTATGACGATAAATCTGGCGGCCAGCATGGCATGAGATCCTCGCCGCACGCCACATCTGCCAACCTCCTCTGGATGATCAACAGTGAACTCCGTTGAAGCCCTGAATCGATCTCTGTTCCTCCGTTTGAACGCGGGGGTCGGCACATCGCAGCATCTCATCGATGCCGCGATTGTCATTGCCAACCTCGTGATCTACCTTATTCCGGTGCTGCTTCTGGCGCTCTGGGTTTGGGGCGACGGTGTCAAACGCAGCCTCGCAATCAAAGCGTGCCTGGTTACATTGCTCGCCATGGGGGCAACGCAGATCATCCTGCAAGTCTGGCAGCACCCGCGACCATTCATGATCGGTCTCGGCCATACCTGGATTCCGCATGCAGCCGATTCGTCCTTTCCGAGCGACCATTTCACAGTCTTTGCAGGCATCGGATTGACGCTGGCGCTGGATGGCGCGGGTTGGATCGGGATCGCAACCCTCGCCGTCGGCCTTGCTGTCGCCTGGGCGCGCATCTTCCTCGGAGTACATTTCCCGCTGGATATGCTAGGCTCGCTTATCGTCGCGGCCGGCAGCTATCTTGTCTTGTCGCCCGTGTGGCGCCGCTTTGGCCCGACTGTTACGGCTCTGGCACAGCGGATCTATTGGATTGGCAAGGCACGTTGAGGCCGATTTGGACGGAGTGAAAAGGGGACGGAATGAGTTCAGTACGTGTCGCACTGGTCGCCGATGACCATGGCATGGTTCGGTTGGGCTTGGCTCTGACGTTGAAAGACCGGTTGGGATTCAGCGAAGTCATTGAAGCCGGATCGCTCGATGCCGCATTGGCGGTGCTCGGAGAGCGCGATGACATTGCGTTGGCTTTGTTTGATTTGTCTATGCCGGGTATGGCCGGAGCAGCCAGCCTGAGCGCCGTGCGTGAAACGCATCCTGGGCTTCGCCTTGCCGTGGTCTCTGGCAATGAAGATCGGAGCGTGGTGTTGGAGGCGTTGCGAGCTGGCGTACACGGTTACATCTCCAAGCAGTTACCTGATGAGCGTCTGATCCGCGCGCTGCAGACTATTCTTGATGGCGAGCGCTACATCCCTGAGACCGTCCTCACTGAAGGTGTCCTTGACGTTCAGACGACCTTGCCTGCAGCGCCGATTTTGGCCCAGAGATTGACTCCGCGCCAATGCGAGGTGCTGCGCTTGCTGGTGGCAGGTAAGGCGAACAAGGAGATTGCGCGTGCCCTGACACTTGGCGAGGGTACCGTAAAGATCCACATGGCGGCTCTGTTTCGTACTCTGAGGGTTCAAAACCGAGCCGGCGCCGTTGCGGCGGGACTGCCGCTTGTTCCTCACCTCAAAGAGTGAGCCTTTCGGCAAAGGCGCGCAACAAAACGTCGAACGCTATCGGCTTAGTGAGAATAGGTGCGCCGAAGGCTGCAATCTTATTGAGGGTCGCGGTATCTGTGGCCCCCGTCACAAATATAATCTTTGGTTCGGTGATGCCCGGCGTCGCCATCGCCTTCACAAAATCGGTCCCAGTTACACCGTCGCGCAAATGATAGTCGATTACGGCCAGATCGATCCGTTGACTGCGCATCGTCGCTAGGGCAGGCTCGATTTCGCTATGAGCGTGCACTTTCGCGCCGGCCTCAGTCAGTGCACGCGCGAGGGTCTCCCGGATCACCGGATCGTCTTCGAGCAAGAGGATGGCTCTGCCCTCAAACGTTGGCGAGACTTGAAGGCGGGCTTTGTGGTCCAAGCGAGACACGGCGGGTTCCAGAGCCGCTCCTTGCGCGTATGGCAACAGCAAGCCGATGCGCGTACCGCGTCCTGGACGGCTGCGGAACACCAGACGTGCGTTGAGCGTCGTCGCCAACCGTGTGACGATTGATAGGCCAAGGCCCAATCCGTCGTTGTCACCGCGCGCCGTCTCGCTGCCTCGTTCAAAGGCTTCGAACACGCTGGTCTGCCGGGCCACCGAGATGCCCGGACCGGTGTCGTGAACTTGGATCAGTACTCCATCGGAACGTGCCCGGCACGTGACCAGGATGCCGCCACGGGCCGTGAATTTGAGCGCGTTGCCAACCAGATTTCGCAGCACCGCCTCCAGCAATGCCGGGTCGGTGGATGCCGGGCGGTGCGCTGTCACGGAGCGGCGAAGCGTCAAACTAACGCTTTCCGCAAGCGGGCGATATTCTGCGGCGAGGGCAGTGACAAGCTGCGTTGGGTCAAAGGCTACGAACTGGGCCTCGACCACTCCGGCATCGAGCTTGGAAACATCCAGCAGTGAGTCGAACATGTTGCGCAGCGATGCTACTGCCGCAGTTGCCTGTTCGCCGATTTGTTTTGCCTCGCCATCGGGAAGGCGCCGTTCGAGGGCGTTCATCAGCAGCGAAAGCGCCTGCAGTGGCTGCCGCAAGTCATGGCTGGCTGCGGCCAGAAAGCGGGATTTTGAGCGGGTCGCGGCGATCGCTTGGTCCCGCGCCGCCAGGGCCTCGGCCGTACGAACGGCGACATTGCGGTCCAGGTTGCGGTTGTTCTCGCGCAACTGGTGCTCGGTGCGCTGCAGGCGACGCAGCATCCCTTGCAGCGAACCCGCCAGGGTGGCGATCTCTGCTGATGCGGCTCTAGGTATTTGGATGCCGTCGGTCGGCACAGCATTGCCGGCGCCTATCGCGTCGGCTTGGGCTGAGATTTGTCGCAATGGGCGTGTCGTGATTGTTGCAAGCGCAATGCCAGCCAGGACGAATACAAGCGTCGCCAAAGCACCGATGTTGGCAATGCGCCATAGCAACGCCGAGACGGGTGCAAAAGCAACTTCCGAGGACACCATCACAAGTATGGACCACTTCAACTCCGCGAACAGACCTGTCATAGCGGAAGCCGAACCAATCACCCGTGTCGAACCGTCTTCCCAGACATAAGTTCCGTAACCATCGCCAGTCTGTTTGGCATTGGCAGCATACCAGGATGCGTGGCTGCGACCCAATTCGGCCGGCGACCCAATGATCACCGTCCCGGTATTGTCGAGCACCAGGATGTCGAGCTCCGGGTGGCTGGTGCGAGTACGATCCAGCATGTCGCGCCGGAGCAAGCCGGCAAACTCTCGATTGAGCCGCGCACCGAGCGTGCCAACTGCAACTCCACTCCGATCAGTTATCGGCGCCGCAATATCCAGAAGTGCGGAGTTCGCGCCAAACGGCACGGCCAACGACACGCGCAGTACCTTGGCGGCAGTCTCGCCTTCGCTGGGCCAAGGACGTTCGGTGGCCTGTTGGCCCTCCAAGCTGTTCGTGGTTGAGATTATCACTCGACCGTCGCTGTCGAACGCAGTTATCCAGCTGAATCCGGGCACGACCGAATGCAGAAGGGCCAGCGACTCGCGTTCCTCCTGTCGGTCCGCAGTAGTCCAATTCAGACTATGTGACACCACGAGGATTTCGTCGCGACGCGCAGCGATGGCGTGCTCGAGATCGGCTCGAAACGACAGTGCAAGTACGCCAAGCGACTCGCCGATATCGGCCTCGACACGATCCGAAGCCTGCTCTCCGATAAGAAGCGTCAGCACTCCAAACGCGATGAGCGCCAACAACGCGAGCGACAGCCCGAGAATGGTGCGAAGGCGGAAATGACGGAGCAACCTCAGCAATTTGACCCTGTGAATCAATTGACAGGCGGCACCTGCTTGGCGAGACCGAACTCCCGACGCAATTCGGCCAGATGGCCTAGGCCGCCCGCTCGACTGGTGATTGTTGCGCGTCTAATTTATGGTGACAGCAAGGCAGGTTCATGATGATTGAAATTTGGCGCGCCGTTGCGCTTACGTTGCTCGCTGGCGGATCTGCGGCTGGCAGGTTCGCGTCGCCGGCATTCGCGCATGACGCCAGCCCTCTGGCGGTTGCCATCGCCACGACAGCGCCGGGCCAAGCCATCAAGTTGATTCATAAGAAAACACGACCGATACTACGTCCCGACCAGGCCGAAGTTTTGCTTGAACTAAATGATGGCAGCATCGACGAACTTGCACGACTTCCAGGCATAGACGCCGATTTGGCATACGCCATAGTGAGGCGCCGGCCCTATGCCTCTTTGCACGCGCTGGTCGATAAACACGTAATTTCCGAGGCGGAATATGATGCCTTCGTCAACCGCTTCCCGCCAATGGACTAAGCGGCATCGGCCGATCAGTCTAGCGCATCTGGCCTAATTTCAGAGATTTCGGATTCCCGCTAGCGTCAACTTGCCAAGGATGGATTGCCATCTGGACTGCAACCTCGATGCGCCGCGTCGAACAAAGGAGTCTGACCATGTTGCGTTTGACACTCGCCACAATTTTACTTGTAGCAACCGCTACTTACGCCCCACTTCAGGCCAAAACCATGAAGGAATGTGCTGCCGATTGGCAAGCTCTGAAGTCTGCCAGCGCGACCGCCGGCCAGACGTATACCAATTTTTCCAAGCGCTGCATGAGCGCCACAGGCGCTGCTTCGGCGACTGTTCCCTCCGCTGCCGCGACCGCACCAGCAAAGAAGCTTGTCGACACCAAGTCCGTCGAGAAGCCGAAGGCCACGGTGGCGGATAAGGCAGTCAAAGCCGTCCCGGGTACTCCGACCGCAGTCGTGAAGCAGAGCACGACCACCACATCGACCGTGGCGCTGGCGCCGAAGCCGGTGGTCACAACCGATCCGAGCCTGGTCGAAAACCAACCCTTGCCCGAGAAGCCGACGATGGCCGCGCCGGTTGGAGTGACGCTCCCCAAGGCCGTCAGCGCCAAGTATGCTGCCGAAGCGGCCGGCAAGGCGCGCCTGCACACCTGCGCCGATGCCTATCATGCCAACAAGACGGCCAACGCTCTCTCCGGTTTGCAGTGGATTCAGAAGGGCGGCGGCTTCTACAGCCTGTGCAATGCCAGCCTAAAGGGTTAAATGCGACGTTGATCGTCTTTTCAAACCGGTTCATGCCCCGCTAATGGCCGGTTTGCAACGGTGGCGCTGCGAGAAATCGCAGCGCCATTGCTTTGACTATCCAAGCGGCGCTTAGCACGAGTCTTTGGACCGCTTTGGCAACGGCTGGATCAAAAATGAGAACCGCTTGATGACTAAAGCACTTGCAAATCTGGGCTGGTCTCTGGTCGTCGTGATGCTCGGTTATGTAGTCCTGTCTTCACCGCTACATGCGGAAAACCTGATCCGGCTCGGTCAGACGATCCGGCCGGTCTCATACCAGCTCGCCCTTGACATTGATCCCAGAATGCCCGGGTTTTCAGGCATTGCTACCATTGAACTGAACATCGCCGAACGGACTGACCGGGTCGTTCTGCATGCCAACCGGCTAGTTCTCGACGCGATCACGATCACGCAAGGTTCAGTCGCGCGTTCGCTGGTCGCGGAAGAGCTTGCTTCCGACGGCACCGTTGCGCTGGTTTCCAACACGGTGCTTGCATCCGGGCGGGCGACCCTGACCATCCGATATCATGCCGAATTCGCCAGCGGCCTCGAGGGCCTCTATCGGGTCGAGGACGATGGCCGGTTTTATGCCTTCACTCAGTTCGAGGCCATTGGCGCTCGCCGAGCCTTCCCTTGCTTCGACGAACCGGGCTTCAAGGCTACGTTCACGATCGACCTGACCATTCCAACAGGTCTGAAGGCGATCACGGGTACCCGCGAAATCGGCGTCGATCCACCAATTGGCGGACGAACAACTCATCATTTTGCGCCGTCGCGCCCGTTACCGTCCTATCTCGTCGTGGTCGCGGTTGGCGACTTCGACATTGTGGACGCGCCCGCCATTCCGCCGACTGCGCTTCGCGCCGCGCCAATACCGCTGCGAGGCATCGCAGCCAAGGGCAAAGGCAGCGAATTGCAATTTGCACTCGACGCCACTGCCCCGCTTCTGACCAGAACCGAAGACTGGTTCGGCATAGCCTACCCCTTCGACAAGCTCGACATCATCGCCGTGCCCGATTTCGGCGCTGGCGGCATGGAGAATGCGGGAGCGGTAACCTACGAGGAGAGCCTTGCGCTGCTCGATGAGGACGCGACCTTGCAGCGACAGCGCGAGTTCGTGACGACCCATGCGCACGAACTGGCCCATCAGTGGTTCGGCAATTTCACTACGCCGCGATGGTGGGACGACTTGTGGCTGAACGAATCCGTTGCGTCGTTCATGGAATCGAAAATTGCGGCCCAATGGAAACCAAGCTGGCGCTTCGAGAACGACCGGCAGCTTGCTTCCATCGAAGCCATGGGGCTCGACCTATTGCCGTCGGTGCGGCGTGTTCATGAACCCGTGACGACGGCTGGCGGCATCTCCGCGGCGTTCGATCCAATCACATATCAAAAGGGCGCTGCCGTGCTCGGCATGGCCGAAAACGCCATGGGCGCGGAGAGCTTTCGCGACTTTATGCATAACTACTTGGCCCACCGGGCGTTCGGCGTCATGGATGGCGCCGACTTCCTGCGTAGCATGGCCGCCAGCCCAGGCGGCGCCGACGCTGCGCGGCTGCTGCAGAGTTACATTGACCAGCCCGGCATGCCGCGCATTGACATCACCCGCGACTGCACCGGAAATAGGTCCGAGATCAAACTGCGCCAACAAAGGCTGCGGCCATTGAGTGTCCCGGCTGCTGCGCCGGGTTCGCCGGCAACCTGGGTCACACGGATATGTCTTGACGCGTTGCGTGCGACCAATCCGGCCAGCTCATGCGTGCTGTTGGATCAGCCGCAAGTCCAGGCCACCTCCAGCGCATCGCTATGTCAGGACGCGCTGTTGGCCGGAAAACGGTCGCCAGGCTACTTTGCCTTAAACGTCTCCAAGGCCGAACGTCGAGCGTTGTTCGCATCGCTGCCAACGCTCGGGCGCATTGAGGCGCTCGCGGCAGCCCAGGATCTCGATATCAGCCTGGTCGCTGGCGATCTTACGCTGGCGGAGTATCTTGATGGCGTGCAGGCGCTCGCAAGGCATCCTGATATCGGCGTGCGCTCGTTTCCGTTCGAGCGGCTGAAAGCGCTCATTGGCAACACGATGGATGATGAGCGCCGCCGAACTCTGAAGTCGTTTGTTCATGCGCTGTACCGGCCCCAGCTCGACGCCATTGGACTGCTTCAGCCACTGTCGGGCAGCAAGCCGGGAACTTGGGCGCAGCAGCTCTACCGCGAGCAATTGGTCGAGCTGTTTGTCGACACCCAATCAGCCCCGGACCTTGAGGTCAGATTGGCGGAACTCGGCCAGCGCATCGCAGCCGATAGCGAAACTGAGCCGGATGATACGGCATTGGCGCCGCCAGATGTGGTGAGCGCCGCGCTTGTCAGCGCGGCGCGACGGGGAGGCTCGCCGTTCCTTGCGCACGCGGTGATGCGGCTCAACGATGCCGATATTGGGCATGACCGCGCCCAATGGCTCGGAGCTATCGCCGCCAGCCACGCGCCAGACAGCAACGCCACGATCGAGCGGCTGGTCAGCGCGCCGTCGGCCAGAGGCCAGGATGTGCTTGCCCTGCTGTTCGAGAGGGCCAATGAGCCGCCCTATCGGACTGCGACGTGGGACTTTGTGCAAAGATCGGCGCCGGCGCTTCTTAAACGGCTTGACGGCGATCTCGACCTCGCAGTGGTACAGGTCGCCGATGGCTTTTGCACTGACGCGCAAGCGGAGACGGTCGACAAAGCCATGCGCCCACTGCGCGACCGCATCCGAGGCGGAGCCATTCAACTGGCGCAAACTCTGGATCGCATTCGCGCCTGTGCCGCGCTTGCGGCAAAACTCAACCAGGAGCCTCTGCCCGATATCTTGGCGACCACTACTACGCGGCTGACGCCATGATGGCCTCTGATCTCCCCCGCCTCTATTTTCGGCTTTTCGACGTTGCTCCTTGCGGCAGTCTCGACGCCGAAGGCGCCAGAGCGCTTCGCGATTTCGGCGTTCCGGCAGAGGCCAGGATAGCCCGGCAACCCAATGGAAAACCGTTCA
>JANLQJ010000217.1:0-34352 GCA_031367715.1 Hyphomicrobiaceae bacterium
CCGGCACGCTCACTGGCGAGAACACATGAAAATCCGTCTCCACATGCGTTAGCCCGCGCCCGAAGCTGCCGAGTTTGCGGCGGATACGCGCCAGCACCTGTCCGTGTCCGCCATGTTTGGCCGACGGCAGTCGCACGCCAAGCGAATTTACAAACAGCACCGGAACATCGCGCGCCAGCCGCCGCATGATCTGGAAATCGAAGTGGCCCCGGTTGTGGTACCACCAGTCCTCGCCGCCGATGCAGATGATGCCGTCGAATGCCGATGCGCCCGCCGCTGCTGCCATGTCGATACCCTTTACCAATTGCTTCCAACTGATATTGGCAGCATGCCGTTAACCTTGCCTTGCCGGCGCGGACATTTTTGCAAATGGCCGCCGATGGTTAACTCAGCCTTCAAGACACCCTGCTAGCGTTAGCACATGGTGAGGATCTTCAGGCACGACATCCTGCCCGCGTTCGGGCTGGCCGGCGAGGGCGGCAGCACGTCGAACCCGGCCGAGCGGCCGCTCGTCTCGATCATCGTCGTCTCCTACAACACCCGCGATATGACCATGGAGTGCCTGCGCTCCGTCATGACTGAGACGATTGACGCGCCTTACGAACTGATCGTGGTCGACAACGCATCACGTGACGGCTCGGCGCAGGCGATCGGCACGCTCGGTGACGGCGTGCGGTTGTTGGCGCTCAAAGACAATATCGGCTTTGCCCGCGCCAACAATCTGGCGGCCCGCGAGGCGCGCGGCGAACTCCTGCTGCTGTTGAACCCCGATACGCTGGTGCTGGACGCCGCTATCGACCGGCTCGCCAGCTTCGCTAGCGCCAATCCAACCGCCGGCATCTGGGGTGGGCGGACGTTATTCGGCGACCGCAGGCTCGATCCGACCAGCGTATGGGCGCGCATGACGCCCTGGAGCATGGCGACCCGCGCCCTCGGCCTCGACCACGCGTTTCCGGCCAGCCGGCTGCTCAATCCCGAAGGTATTGGCGGCTGGAACCGTGACAGCATCCGCCCGGTCGATATCGTGTGCGGCTGCTTCCTGATGATCCGGACGGAACTCTGGAACGCACTCGGCGGCTTTGACCGCGCCTTCTTCATGTATGGCGAGGAGGCCGACCTCTGCCTGCGCGCCCAGAAGCTCGGCGCGAGCCCGCTGTTCACGCCGACCGCAACCATTGTCCATTATGGCGGGGCCTCCGAGCGCACGCAGGCCGGCAAGGTGGAAAAGCTGTTTCGTGCCAAGATCACGCTGATGCGCCGGCACTGGAGCGCGCCTGCCCGCAAACTTGGCAAGTTGCTGCTGTTGGCCTGGCCACTGTCGCGACTGCTCGCTGCAACCATCCTTAGGCGGACGAGCCAAGCGACCCTGTGGCGCGAAGTCTGGCATAGTCGCGCCACCTGGCTCGAGGGTTATGCCGAACCCGACGGCATGGCCGCAAACAACGTCACAAACCTGAAGACCAATGAACTAGCTTAGTTAGAGAGCGTACCATGCATATCGATGCCACCGAGATCACCGCGGCCGGACCGGCCAATCCGATCCGCTACAGCATCTGCACACTGATGAACAGCCAGGCCGAATATGCCGCCATGCTGTCGTCGTTCCGTGCCCACGGTTTCAGCGAGCCCTCCTGCGAATACCTGTTCATCGACAATTCCTCCGGCAACGCCGTAACGGCCTATGACGGCCTGAACCGGTTGATCTCGGTGGCGCGCGGCAAATATGTCGTGCTCTGCCATCAGGACGTGCGCCTGATCGCCGACAGCCGCGCCGATCTCGACAGCCGCCTCAGCGAACTGGAACAGCGCGATCCGAACTGGGCCGTGGTCGGCAATGCCGGCGGCACCGGCCCGGGCCGCCTCGCCATGCGCATTTCCGATCCGCATGGTGACAACCGCAAGATCGGCGCGCTGCCCGAGCGGGCGCTGTCGCTGGATGAGAACTTCATCGTGCTGAAGCGCGCCGCCCGCATCGGCCTGTCGAACGATCTGGCCGGCTTCCATTTCTACGGCGCCGATCTGTGCCTTGGCGCCGACGTCATGGGCTACACGTCCTATGTCATCGACTTCCACCTGCGCCACCTCAGCGACGGCCGCATCTCGCCGGCGTTCTACGAGGCGCGCCGCCAGTTCCGCGCCAAATGGTCGCGCGCGCTACGCCCGCGCTGGATGCAGACCACCTGCGGGCTGATGCTGCTCAGCGGCGGCCGACTCGGCCAGGCGTTCGGCAGCGCCATTCAGAAATATGCGCTGCGGCTAGCGCTGCGGCTGCCATTCACCCGCGGCTTCCCATCGGCCGGTGCGAGCAAAAGCAACGCGTCATGAGCACCGTTGCGTCGCGCAAGACCGCCCTGATCCGTCGTATCGTCAACCAGGGCGCGCTGATGTTGGCGGGCTTTGGCGGCGCGCAGGTGCTCGGCTTCCTGCGCAACATCCTCCTGGCGCATCTGATCACCAAGGGTGATTTCGGCACCGCCGCCGCCCTCACCATTGCGCTGCAGACCTTCGAGATGGTGAGCGACGTTGCCGTCGACCGCCTGATCCTGCAGGCTGACGATAACGAGGATCTGCGGTTGATGGCCAACGGCCATAGCGTGCTGGTGATCCGTGCCCTGCTGATGAGCCTGATGCTGTTTGCGGCAGCGCCACTGTTCGCCGCCGCCTTCAGCCTGGTGGAGGCAACCACGGCGTTTCGCGCCGTTGCGCTGATCCCGCTGCTGAAAGGCTTTATGCATCTTGATTGCCGCCGCGCCCAGCGCCGGCTCGACAACCGTGCCGCGGTGCTGGTCGAGATCATTCCGCAGGCACTGGCCCTGGCCGCCGTATGGCCCGCAGTGCGGCTGACGCACGACTACACCGCCGCGCTCTGGGTGACCGGCGTCCAGGCCGCCGCCACCGCCATGGTTTCGCACGCGCTGGCCACCACCAAGTACACCCTCGCGCTCGACCGCCAGCAGCTGCGGCGCTTCCTGCATTTCGGCTGGCCGATCCTGCTCAGCGCCATTCCGCTGCTGGCCGTGTTCCAGGGCGATCGGGCGATTGTCGCGCGCTACCAAGGCGTCGAAGCGCTGGCCGGTTATACGGTCGCGTTCCTGGTCACCATGGTGCCTGCGACGCTGGCGGTGCGCATCGGTACATCGTTGATGCTGCCGCTGCTGGCCGATAACGGTGGCCCGAAGGCGGCCCTGCATGCCCGCCGCATGGAGCGCTTTACCTTGATGTTCGAGATCTCGGTGTTGGCCGCCTCACTCTATCTCGCCGGTTTCCTGATGCTGGGTGGCGAAGTCGTCCGGCTGGCCTTCGGACACAATTATGCCGGCTACGGCTCTGTTACCGGAGCGCTGGCGCTGATGTGGGCGCTGCGACTGCTGCAGGCCCCGTTCGGCGCCCTGCTGATGACAGCCGGCGACAACCGGCCGTTCCTGATCGCCGGGATCGTGCGGGCCATGGCATTGGTTCCCACTCTGCTGGCCGCCTACGCGGGAGCCGATCTCGCCGCCCTCGGCCTGTGCGGTGCCATGGGTGAATTGGCCGCGATCATCTACTTCGCCTGGTGGCTGCGGCGCGATTACGCCCCCTTGAGCCGCGTCGTGCTCTCGCGCACGGCATTCCTTGGGCTGACGGTTTGCATGACGGCCCCGTTCTGGCATGGCCCGTGGGTCGGCTTGCCATTGCCACTGGCGGGGGCATTGGCTGCGGTGATCGCGCTGTTCGTGGTTGCCGCCGCTGCCGCGATCATGCCGAGCACGCGGGGCGAGTTGCGGCTGTTGCGGGGCAGCGAGAAGCTGGCGACCGCATCGTAGGTTGCGTTACGGCCTGACGCGGCCTGATGCACGCTATAAGATGAACTTGCTGAGATCCGTGTTCCTGGCCAGATCGCCGACATGCGCCTCAACATAGGCCGCATCCACCACCAGCCTTTCGCCTGAGCGATCCGCCGCCTCGAAGCTGATCTTGTCGAGCACGCGCTCCATTACCGTCTGCAAGCGGCGGGCACCGATATTCTCGACCGAGCCGTTCACCTGCACGGCGACATCGGCGATCGCATCGATACCGTCCGGCGTGAATTCCAATTCAAAGCCTTCCGTCTTCATTAGCGCCACATACTGCTTGATCAGGCTGGCCTGCGGCTCGGTCAGAATACGCCGGAGATCGTCGCGGCCAAGCGCCTTCAATTCCACGCGGATCGGCAGCCGGCCCTGCAACTCGGGCAGCAGATCGGACGGCTTGGCGATATGGAAGGCGCCCGAGGCGATGAACAGCACGTGGTCGGTCTTGACCGGCCCGTGCTTGGTCGAGACGGTCGTGCCCTCGATGATTGGCAACAGATCGCGCTGCACGCCCTCGCGGCTGACATCGCCACCCACCCGCTCGGAGCGTGCACAGATCTTGTCGATCTCGTCCAGGAACACGATGCCGTTGTTCTCGACACTGCGGATCGCCTCGGCCACGATCTGCTCATTGTCGAGCAGCTTGTCGCTCTCCTCGTTGATCAGCAGGCCGTAGCTTTCCGACACCGTGGTGCGGCGCGTTTTCGTCCGCCCACCGAACGCCTTGCCGAACATGTCGGAGAGATTGATCATGCCGACCTGGGCGCCTGGCATGCCGGGAATGTCGAAACTCGGCATGCCGCCGCCATCGGCCACCTGCACTTCGATTTCCTTGTCGTTCAGCTCGCCCGAGCGCAGCTTTTTGCGGAACGAGTCACGGGTATTTTCCGACGCCCCCTCGCCGACCAGCGCATTCAGCACCCGCTCCTCGGCATTCAGATGGGCGCGCGCCTTCACTTCCTTGCGCTTGGCCTCGCGCACCAGGCCGATGCCGATTTCCATCAGATCACGCACGATCTGGTCGACGTCGCGCCCGACATAGCCAACCTCGGTGAACTTGGTCGCCTCCACCTTCAGAAACGGCGCGCCGGCGAGCTTGGCCAGCCGCCGCGCGATCTCGGTCTTGCCGACGCCGGTCGGGCCGATCATGAGGATGTTCTTGGGCAGCACCTCCTCGCGCATGTCATCGTCGAGCTGCAGCCGCCGCCAGCGGTTGCGCAAGGCGATGGCGACGGCGCGTTTTGCCTCACCCTGGCCGACGATGTAGCGGTCAAGCTCGGAGACGATTTCACGGGGGGAAAAGGTGGTCATGGGAAACGCTAGTTGTTGAGCCAGCGGGATAGATGCGCCTTATGAAGGAGAATTTCAATGCGGGGTGGGGAGTGAGGTCTGGCATGGGCTTTTCGGCTCTTGATCAAGCTGCCGGTCGAACCCGTTGCTGTCCGGTATGAGACCATCGATCAAAAGTTCCAAACTCAGCGCTCCAGGATCATGCGACTACGCTTCCCGGATATCCGCCGCGCGAAAAGACACGTCAGAGTCCGGGACACGGGTGGGAACTGGCGATACATGACGTTTTGGCGGACCGCGTCCGGATGCAGGGTGAGCTGGATGTCCTCGAGATGTCGCTTGCACCAGGCTGGTGTGAGATCTGAGCTGATGATCAGCAAACAAACAAACAGCGGTGAAACAATTCCGCCCGGCGAAAGAATTGGCTGGTCTTTGTCATCTGGATACAAACATGACTTTTGACGGAGCCGATGGCGTAGGCGCGGCTTGCGGCCGCCCTGTCAGCGCACGCAGGTTGCAACGGGGCGAGCGCAGCACGCCGCTACGTCATGAATTCCGACAGAAACCTTAGCCAAGTTTGCATGCAAGTGAGCGGTCAAATCGGTCGTGGGCCGGTATGACCGAGTACGAAGCATCAGCAGGCAAGTCACTGCCACCCGGTGGGACGCGCCTAGGCCTTTGCCCATTGCTCGCGCAGGAAATCGTGGCCGAAGCGGTAAACCTCTTGGCGATTTGGCGAAAAGTCGCGCCACACCCGGGTCGCGGCGGCGAGCGCGGGCAGGGCACGCCCGAACGCCTCGATGGTGCACCAGCCCTGGTAGCCACCGTATTTCAGCGCCATCATGGTCGCGATCCACGGCACATGGCCCTTGCCCGGCGTGCCGCGATCGTTCTCGGAGAAATGCACATGGTTGATGTGGGGAAGGTTCGGAGCGATGACCGCGACCGGCTCCTTTTCCTCGATATTGCAATGGAAGGTATCGTAGAGCAGGCCGTAGTTCGGTGTGTTCACGGCACGGACCATCGCTGCCGCGTCGGCGACGGTGTTCAGCACGTAGCATTCGAAGCGATTGAGCGGCTCGACCGATAGCTTGATGTTGCGTCTTGCGGCGTAGGCGGCGGCGTCCTTGTGCACACTGACGACATTGGCGCGCTCACTGGCGGTCGGCGGATTGCCGGAAAAGATGCCGAGCGGCTGATGGAACGGGCCGGCCAGAACCTCGCCGCCGGCCGCCTCGAGGCAATCGAGGGCCCATGCGATGTGCTGCAAGGCTGCGGCACGAATCGCGGGATCGTCGCTCATGCAGTCGCGCGCGGAGTCTGGCATGACGGTGACGCCGGTTGCGCGCAGGCCGTTGTCTTTGAGAGCCCGGCCGATCTTGCGATAGTGCTCGGGCGTGCCCTCGAACAACGGCAGCTCCACGCCGTCGTATCCGGTTTTCTTGAGATCGGCGAGAACCGGAAAGTGTTCCTCGGTGACGTGGCCGGTCCAGAGCAGCAGATTGAAGCCGAGCAGCATGATAAAACTCTCGCGATGTCTGGCGGGCAACGGTTAAGGGGCTTGCGGCGCGGTCTGGTTCAGTAGCGTGATCAGCGCCGCCAGGACCGCCGCCACAACGGCCACGCCCCAAACGAACGGCTGCAGGTAGAACGGATCGCTGGGCACCGTTGTCGCGGCACCCGGCACAGGACTGAGGAAGTAGACACCGTAAAAATGTGCGGCCGCGATTGACAGCAGCAGCACGATGCAGAAGATCATGGCAATGACCAGGGCAACCGAGATCAGGGTGCGGATGGTGGTGCCAGGCTGGGCCAGCGGCAACAGATTGTTGACGAGGCCGGCCAACACCACGAGACCGGCGCCGATACCGAACAGCGTCAAGCTGAACGGCTGAAAGATCAATACCAACGCAAACATGCCAAGGCCGATGATGGAATACTCGACGCGCATCGCCGTAGCCGCGCTCATGCCTGCGGTCCCCAGCGCTTTAGGTTGCGGCTGATCGTTCATGTGCGCACGGCCCTTCCATTGGCATCAAAGACGTGGGTCTGGCGCGCATCGGCCAGCATGTGCAAGGTTTCGCCGGTGGCAACGCGGGTCTCGCGCGGCACCACCACGCGGATCTCCTCGCCACCAGTCATGCGGGCATGCACCAGCGTTTCGGCGCCCATCGGCTCGATCAGTTCGGCGCGGCCCGTGATGGTATCGGCGGACGCTGTGGCGGTCGGTATCAGCGCGCGGGGACGCATACCGACCGTGACCTTGCCCTTGGGCAGGCGGCCGACCGCAGGATCGACACCGATCCGCAACACGACATCACCGACCCGGAACACGCCCTTGCCGGCCTCCAGCCCTTCAAACCCTGCTTCCATCAGGTTCATCTGCGGCGTGCCGATGAAGCTGGCGACGAACACATTGGCCGGCTTGGCGAACACCTCGTGGGGTGAGGCCACCTGCTCGATCAGTCCGTCGCGCATGATGGCGATACGATCGGCCATGGTGAGCGCTTCGAGCTGATCATGCGTGACGATGACAGTTGCCTTGGACAGGCCCGTCAGAACGCTCTTGATTTGCCCGCGCATGGATTGCCGGAGTTCGACGTCGAGGCGGCTGAGCGGTTCGTCGAACAGGAAGCAGTTGGGATCGCGCACCACCGCTCGGGCAACGGCCACACGTTGCTTCTCGCCATCCGAGATCTGGTTCGGCCGGCGGTCAAGAATGGTGCTGAGCTGCAGCAGATCGGCAACGCGGCGGATGCGTGCCTCAGCATCGGCCTTGCTAAGTTTTTCAAAATGCAACGGCATGGCGATGTTTTCAGCGACTGTCAGCGCGGGATAGAGCGCGTAGAACTGGAACACCATGGCGATATCGCGCTTTTCGGGTGTCAGCTCGTTCATGCGCCGGCCAGCGATGATGACGTCGCCCGACGTCGCACGCTCCAGCCCGGCGATCATGCGCAGGGTGGTGGTCTTGCCGCAGCCCGAGGGGCCGAGCAGACACACCAGCTCGCCGGCGGCCACCGACAGGTCGGCATCCTGCACCGCGACGAAACTGCCGAAGCGCTTGGTCAGTTTGTTGAGTTCAATCGTCGACATGCGTTTTGACCAAGCTCAACGTTTGACGGTGCCAAAGGTGACGCCGCGCAGAAGCTGGTTCTGCATGAAGAATGTCACCAGGAAGACGGGGATCAGGAACAGGGTTTCAATGGCCGCGAGCAGCCCCCACAGCACACCGATGCCGCCGCCCGCGACCGCCTGGCTCATGGCGATCGGCACCGTGCGAGTATCGACGCTGGTCAGCAGCAGGGCGAACAGGAACTCGTTCCAGGTCAAGATCAGTCCGAACACGAAGGTGGCGGCAAGGCCGGCCAGCACCTGCGGCAGGCAGATCTTGAAGAACACCGCAATCTCCGAAGAGCCATCGATACGGGCGGCGTCCTCGACGTCGGGCGATAATTCATCAAAGAACGACTTCATCATCCAGATCGTGAACGGCAAATTGAACGCCGTATAGAGCAGGATGATGCCCGCATAGGACCCAGACAGGCCGACCACGCGCAGCATCAGCATGACCGGGATGATCACCACGACGGCCGGCAGCATGCGAGTGGTCAGGATAATGAAGAGGTAGGTGTCGTTGCCCTGCAAGGGATAGCGCGAGAAGCCGAAGGCCGCGAGCGTGCCGATGACAAGGGCGAGCAGCACCGAGGTGCCGGCGATGAACACGGAGTTGAAGAAGAAACGGTCAAAGCCGGTGTTTTCCGCGGCTGCACCCGACGAGAACGAGCGCGAAAACACCGAACCAAAATTTTCCAGCGTTGGCGTGAAATCGACCCAGGGGATCAACTTCGGCGGCACGGCCAGCGCGTCGGTCTGCAGCTTGAACGAGGTGATAATGATGATCAGTACGGGGAGAAAATAGACGAGGCTGATGAACGCGGCGAGCGCGGTCTGGCCCCAGCCGGCCTCCGATACGCCCGAGGCGCGGCGGAAACCCAGTTTCTCCCAGAATGATGTGGTATCGTCAGTCATGGCTCACAGACCTAGTGCGAAGTGCGGAACTTCCTTCTCCCTTTGGGAGAAGGTGGCGCACCTGCGCGGAGGCGCAAAACAAATTGGGCGCCGGATGAGGGGGTTGGCGGGGAGGTTGCGGCACGACCGTGCCACATCCGCCGGCCGCAATCCCCTCATCCGCCCTTCGGGCACCTTCTCCCAATGGGAGAAGGCCAAAACGCGCGTCCGTCATTTGGTCAGGCCTCCTGCGAACGGCTGTTGGCGACGTAAAGATAGAGGTTCGTCAGCACAATGACGACAAACAGCAGGAGATAGGACAGCGCCGCGCCCTCGCTGGTCTTGTTCTGCTCCTGGGCGATACGCAACACATGATAGGAGATGGTCATGGTGCCATTGCCGCCCTTGGTGAGCAGGATGACCAGGTCGGCGAGCTTGAACGCCTCGATGGTGCGGAACAGCAGTGCCAGCATCAGCAGGCCGCGGATATACGGAAACGTAATGGTCCAGAAGCGGCGCCAGGACGACACGCGGTCGATCGAGGCGGCCTCGTAGAGATACTTCGGCACCGAGACCAGCCCTGCCAGCACCAGCAGCATGACGAACGGCGACCACATCCAGGCGTCGGCGAAGACGATGCCCGCCATGGCGCCGGCCCGGTTCGACATCAGCACATACTGGCAATCGCAGAAGCGGTTCACGAACTGGCTGACCAGCCCGAAGGTCGGATCGTAATAGTAGGTGAAGAACACGCCCGCCGCGACCACCGACAGCATCATCGGCGTCAGCACCAGGATCAGCAGATAGCGGCGCAGCGGGAACTGCTTGGCAAACAGCAGGGCCAGCAGAAAGCCGATGATCATCTGTGTGGCGACCGTCAGGACCACGAACACGGCAGTGGTCTGCAGGTTGGTCCAGTTGTCGTGTGCCTTGATGTCGTTGGTCAGCGCCGCGATGTAGTTCTTGAGGCCGACAAAGGCCATGGTCTGGCGGTTGCTCTGGTAGGAGAAGAACGAGAGACCCAGCGACCACAGCAGCGGGAAGATGTTCATCACGAACAGCATGGCGATGGCGGGCGCGACCAGCAGCCCGCCGTAGTAGTGGCGGCGATAGGCGTTGACGACAAAGGTCGTCGCGATGCCAAGGGCAATGGCACCCGTCAGCCAGAAGGAAATGCGTGCCGGCAGCACCGCGATGGCGACCACGGCCAGAACCAGGCCACCGATGGTGGCGAGTTTCCAGTTGTCGAGACTGGGCGCAAAGAACCCGGGCGCACTTGGCGGCGGCATGGTTGTCGTCGTCATTTAGAGCGCACTCGCTTCATGGGCTCGATCCACGATAATTGGTGTGCAAAAGGTCCCACTGCTTCCCGAAATTTGACGCGCCTTTTTGCGCGGCAAATATCCGGGACCCTTACCCGGTCCGGTTCAAACACAAGGGACGCAGCGCGCGTGGAAACAGGTTCCGCAGTGGGTCCGTAAGCAACTTCGACAGGTAAAGATCCCGGATATTCGACGCGCAAAGAAAAAGCGCGCCGAATTCCGGGAAGCGTGGGGGCACTGAACGTCAACATGGGTGGGCGCTTTTGCTAAACGGAATAAAAAGTCAAATCAGTTCCGCACCACTCTATCACCGTCATCCCGGCGCAGGCCGGGATGACGAAAATTGCGATGAGCCGGGCGCGCGCAACAAGCTACGCGCGCCCGCTGTTGATGATCCGCCTACTTCTTGATCAACCCAGCTTCGCTCAGCAGGTTCTGCTGGAACTTGGCGACGTTATCGAGCGCGGTCTTGGCATCCTGCTTGCCGGTGATGGCGAGATCGAACTGATCCTGCTGCTGGGTCAGGAGTTCGAAGAACTGTGGCACATGCCAGACGTCCTTCTGCCAGTCGAGGCTGGAGGCCCAGGCGCGATTCCAGGGGCGGTAGCCGATATACTTCGGGTCCGTGTAGACCGACTTGACCGCCGACTGCCCGCCGCCGGCTGCGAACTGGTTCTGGATCGCCGGCGACAGCCACCACTTCACGAAGGCCATGGCTTCCTTGTTCTGCTCGTCCGTGTTCCAGGTCATGAGCACGAAGGGCTGGCCGCCGAGATTGTTCCAGCGGACGAGCTTGCCATCGGCTCCGCGCGTGCCCGGCGTCATGCCGAACACCAGCTTGTCGGAGACCTTGGAGGTCTTGGGATCGAGCGAGGCTTCGCCCAGGCCGATCCAGTCGATGTTCATCGCGACCTTGCCTTCGCGGAACAGTTCGTCGGACTTGAAGATGTCCATGGTGCCGGTCTTGACCACCGGTGGCATGTACTTCAGCATGCTCAGATAATGGTCGAGAGCTTTCACGGCTTCGGGCGAGTTGACGACGCCTTCGGCCTGGCCCGCTGGGATCTTGGTCTCATCCCAGATGTTGCCGCCGTTCTGCCAGATGAAACCGTTGATCTGCATCGAGGAGAAGTCGTAACCTTTGCCGGCCTGATAGGCGATGCCGTAGAAATCGTCATCCAGCACCTTGCCGGCCAGCTTGTCGCCCTTCTTGCGCTGGAAGAACTCGCCAACCTGCTGGAACATGGTCCAATCCATGTTGTCCAGCTCTTCGCCGGTGCAGGGCAGCTTGGCGTTGAACTTCGCCTTGAACGCAGCCTGCTCGCCGTCATCGCAGATGACATCCTTGCGAGCGAAGGTCACCATCACGTCGGGGAACTGCGGGAAGCCGTAAATGTTCTTGGACGTGTAAGGATAGGTAGAATACGCATTGTAGAAGGAGGGATGGATCTCGGCCATCGTCGCCTTCAAGGTTGGATCGGCTTCGATCAGGTCGTTGACCTTGCGGAAATAGCCGCCCTCCACGAACGCGCCCAGCCACTGCGAGTCGGCGACCGACATGTTGTATTTCTTCTCGCCCGAGGTGAGCGAGGCGTTGACGCGGGTGTAGAAGTCCGGCCACGGAATGAAGTCGATATCGAGCGTGACCTTGGCGCCCGAGGGGGCCTTATATTGCTCGTCGAAGAACTTCTTCATGATGCGGGTTGGCGGCCAATCCGGCACGGCCATCTTCAACACCACATCAGCTGCGTGAGCCGGGATCGCGCCCGACATCATGGCGAGCGCTGCAGCACCCGCAACGGTGGCCAGTCCTATATGCAGTTTCATTCTTCTATCCTCCCTGGGGGTCAGTCTTGGCGAAACGTCACGATTGCCGGCTTAGCGCCGTCCCGTCGCGACCACGGAAAAGGTGCAGCTTGGCCGGATCGATAATGATCGGCACATTGTCGCCCGGCTTCATGCCGAGCGCTTGCGATTCTGGCAGCAGGATGCGCAGCTGCTGACCGCTCGCCGTCATCGAGACGATGGTGACGTCACCGAGCGGTTCGAGTTGCTGCACGGCGGGGGTGACACTAGCCTGGGCGCCTTGGGCAAGCCGCAGATCAGACGGCCGTACCCCGAGCACCAGGGCCTCGCCAGCTGTCAATCCGCCCGCTACCCGCGGCGCCAGCACACGACCGAACGGTGTGTCCAGCGCGGCGCCGTCGCTGGCGACCTTGACGTCCATCGTGTTCATGTGGGGCGAGCCGATCTTGGCGGCGACATAGATATCGGCCGGCCGCTCGTAGAGATCATCCGGAGTGCCGTGCTGGACGACGCGGCCCTCGCGCATGACGGCGATTTCCTCGCCCATCGACAGCGCTTCCAGTTCGTCAGGCGTGGCGAAGATGATGGTCATGCCGAACTGCCGGTGCAGGCGCTTCAGTTCCGCGCGCATTTCATGCCGCAGCTTGGCGTCAAGATTGGTCAAAGGCTCGTCGAGCAGCAGGATCTTGGGCCGCCGGATCAAGGAGCGGCCAAGCGCCACGCGCTGTTGCTCGCCGCCCGACAGCGTATTGGGCTTGCGCTCCAGCCGGTGGCTGAGCCGCAGCATGTCGGCCGTCTCGCGCACGCGTTTGTCGATGTCGGCACGCGACACGCCCTCTTCTTTCAAGGGATAGCCCAGGTTCTGGGCGACCGTCAGATGCGGATAAAGGGCGAACGACTGAAACACCATCGACACGCCGCGGCCCTTGATGGGCGCGCGCGTCACGTCGGAGCCAGCGATATGGATGGTCCCCACATCAGGTTGCACCAGCCCCGCGATGGCGCGCAGCGTTGTCGTCTTGCCGACCGAGCTTGGGCCGAACAGCGCAAAGAAACGGCCTTCGGCAACTTCAAAGCTTAACCCGGTAAGCGCACGCACCCGGCCATAGGTCTTGGTGACCCCTGACAAGGCCAGTGCTGTCGTTGCTCCAATCGCCATCAACAAAGCCCCGTGAACATAACTTGACTACGTGGTCGTTTGTGGTCGCGCGGCTCACATCATGGCTGAAGGTTGCTCCCATTGTCCAGAGCGCGCGGACCGCAGCACCGCATCGGTGACCTGATCGGTCGCCAGGGCCTCGCGGAAGCTTGGCGCGGCGGGCGTGCCGCTGGCGAGCCCGCCCAGGAAATCGGCCACTTGATGCACGAAGGTGTGCTCGTAACCGATCTGCAGGCCCGGCACCCACCAATGCTTCATATACGGATGATCGCTGTCGGTGATGTGCAGCGAGCGCCAGCCGCGCACCAGGCCCTGATCGCGATGATCAAAAAACTGCAGGCGGTGCAGGTCATGCAGATCCCAGGCGATCGAGCCGTGTTCGCCGTTAATCTCCAGCGTGTAGAGCGCCTTGTGGCCGCGGGCATAGCGGGTGGCCTCGAAGGTCGCGAGCGAGCCATTGTTGAACCGCGCCAGGAACAGCGAGGCATCGTCGATGCCGACCGGCTCGACCTTGCCGGTGATGGCGTGCATGCGCTCGGTGATGAAGGTCTCGGTGATGGCGCTGACTTTATCGATGCCGCCGTTCAGCCACATCGCGGTATCGATGCAGTGCGCCAGCAGGTCGCCGGTGACGCCGCTGCCGGCGACGCCCACATCGAGCCGCCACAAGCCCGCCCCGCCCTGCGGCAGGTCAGCCGAGATGGTCCAGTCCTGCAGGAATTTGGCGCGATAGTGGAAAATCTTGCCGAGCCGGCCCTCGTCGATCAGTTGCTTGGCGAGCGCGACGGCGGGCACACGGCGGTAGTTGTACCAGACCATGTTCGGCACCCTGGCCGCCTCCACCGCTTCGACCATGCGCATGCCTTCGGCGGCGTTGCGGCCGAGCGGCTTTTCGCACATCACCATCTTGCCGGCGCGGGCGGCAGCGATTGCGATCTCAGCGTGTGTGTCATTCGGGCTGGCGATGTCAATGAGATCGATGTCCTTGCGGGCGACCAGGGCGCGCCAGTCTGTCTCATAGGACTGATAGCCCCAGTTGGCGGCAAACCCGTGCGTCTTGTCGTTGTCGCGGCCGCAGATGGCCTTGAGCACCGGCCGATAGCCCAGATCGAAGAACTGGTTGACCTTGCCGAACGCGTTGGAGTGCGTGCGGCCCATGAAGCCATAGCCGACCATGCCGATATTGAGCGGTTTTTTCTCGGCCATTATTCTACCCAGCCGTGCGCATCGCGGACCTTGATCATGGCAGCGAGAATGTCGTTCCAGGTCTGTTGTTTCATCATCTCGGCGTTCGGGAACATGCAGCCGTCCCAGCAGATATGCCTGGTCGCGCGCGTGAGTTCGCCCTTGCCATCGCGCAGCCAGAAGCCAGCCGCACGGGTGATATCGAGCTTGCCGTTCGGGTCCTTGGCCATGCAGTGATGGCCGGTCTTATCGTGCGAGCCTGAGCCCTTAACGGTCGCATCGTTCTGTGCGACGTGGAAGTCGATGGTCCAGGGCCGCAGCGCATCGGAAACCGTCTTCAGCGCTGCATCGAGCACGGCGCGATCCTTCCAATCATAGTCGTCTGGCAGAATGCGATGCTCAGGCGCGTTGTAGCCCACGGTGTAGAGCAACGTATGCGCCATATCAGCCTGGAAGCCGAGTGTCTTGGGACGATCAACCATTTCCAACAGCTCGACCATGTGCTTCCAGCTATGCATGCCACCCCAACAGATCTCGCCTTCCGCCGCCAGCCTCTCTCCGTGCGCTTCCGCGATGTCGCAGGCCTGCCGGAAGGTCTCGGCAATCAGTTTCTGATTGGCGGCGGGATTGGCTGCCCAGTCATGCACGCCGCTTGCCGAATCGATCCGCACCACGCCTGAGGGCCGCACGCCGATATCGCGCAACTGACGGCCGATCCTGCAGGCCTTCTCGACCATGGTCACGAAACGCTTGCGATCCTCGGCGCTGCCCATGGCGGCACCACCGCCGACCGCAGGCCAGACCGGCGCCACCAGCGAGCCGATGGCAAGACCGTGCCGATAGATCTTGCTGGCCAGCCGGGCAATGTCGTCGCGGCTCGAGTCAATTGAGGTATGCGGATCGGCTAGGAACAGATCGACGCCGTCGAACCTGACGCCGTCGACGCGCGCCGCCGCTGTCAACTCCAGCATGGTGTCAAGACCGATCGGCGGCTCGGCGTCGCCGCCCCTGCCGACCAATCCGGGCCACATGGCATTGTGCAGTCTTGGATATGTGTTCCCAGCCATTGTTCGCTCCCTCTCGCCAGTCATTTTTGACTGGTCATAGTTCGATGTCGGGCTCGACCGGTCATCGATTCATGACGGGCGGTTCTCGCGATCTAGCCGTTGCCAGTCAATTGATATATTAGTATCACGCAATTTTGAAACCGCGCAAGGCTGGTCGGGAGGGCAATTGAGGTTTTGACACAGCGCGTGAAAGTTCCACACCGGCCTCCACTTGGGATTGCCGCAAAGCCCCAGACGGCCGAGCCAAACGGTCCAGGATCTACTCTTGAGCGACCGCTCTCGCTCGCGTCGCGGATCTACGAAATCGCACGCAAACGGATCCTGACCGGCGAACTCGCACCGGGCGAAACCATCGACGAGAAGGCGATCGCTGCCGAGTTGGGCGTATCGCGCACGCCGGTGCGCGAGGCGATCAAGAAGCTGGCGGATGAAAACCTGGTGGAGGTGCGGGCACAATCGCGCACCCTGGTCAAACCTATCGACCGCAAACTGATCCATGAGGCCTTCCTGATCCGCCGCGCCCTGGAAGTAGAGAACATCGGCCATGCGGCGGGCCGGGTAAGCAAGGCCGATCTGCAGCGATTGGACGATCTGCATATGATGCATGCGCTATCCATTCAGCGCCGCCGCTTCATCGAGGCGATTGGCCTAGATGACCGTTTTCACAAGCTGATCAGTGAAATCAGTGATCTGCCCCGGCTGTGGCAAGCCATCGAGGTGTCGAAAGCGCATCTTGACCGCTGCCGCTATCTCACGGTGCCCAGGCCCGGCCTCGGTGCGGCGACGCTGGTGCAGCATCGCGCCATCATCAGGGCCTTGGGCCAGCGTGACGTCGCGCTGTCACGCAAGGCCATGGCTGATCATCTGGATAACGCCTATCAAGGCATCGTGACCTTCCTTGATCTCGGCGGATTGACCGAGGGGGCTGAGTTTTGACCGGCACGCCCAGATGGCCTCACACCGACATCTTGTTCTCGAACATGATCGAGTATTTCCGCGTCACACCGGTCATCTGGTAGTGGCACTTGGTGCCGCGCAGCACCATGAAGCCCTCGCCCTCGCCGAAATGCGAGACTTTTCCGTCGTCCTCGGTGATGGTGATACCGCCCTTCAAGATCAGGCAGAACTCGTCGCACGGGTAGGAGGGAATGAATTCCGTGCACGGCGTGCATTCCCAGATGCCGACGGTGAGTTGCTTGCTCGGATCGATGTAGTCGAAGGTGCCGATCTCCTTGGCGGTGCCGGCGACGATCTTGGTCAGGTCCATGACATTGATCGGCTTCAGGCCGTGGCCGGGCGGGCCGTCGGGATGGATCTTGAAGACTTTGGGCTGGGACATGGCGGACCTCCGTTCGGTGATGCGGAAACTGTCCCTTGCCAGTCACGCGCGGAAAAGCGCTATTATGCGCACGTCACTTCCGAAATACGGGGGAAACTGTGCGCCGCCTGCTCGATGTCGACCTGCGATTGCTGATGATCCTGCGCGCCATCGTGGAGTGCAATGGGCTGTCTTCGGCGCAGAACGTGCTCAACATGAGCGAGTCGCGCGTTTCGGCGGGGCTTGCCGAGTTGGAGGCCAGGCTCGGTCTGCGCCTGTGCCGCCGCGGCCGTGCCGGCTTCGCGCTGACCGAGGCGGGACGGGTTGTGTACGAGGCCTCGCACGAGCTGTTCGACAGCGTGAACCGCTTCAAGAACCGGGTGCACGCGGTGTCCGACAACGCGCGCGGCATCCTGCGCATCGGCACCGTCGATGCGCTGATCACCAACGAGGCGCTGCCGCTGGCGCGAACACTGCAGCGCTTTCGCAAGGCCACCAAAAACGTCACCATCGACTTCCTCAATGCCGGGCCGGAGGAACTGGAAGCCCAGGTGCTGTCCGGCCGGCGCGACGTCGCGATAGGCCCCTACAGCCGGCAATTCGCCGATCTCGACTATGTGCCGCTGCGCCAGGAATTGCAGTCGCTGTATTGCGGCAGCGGGCATGCCCTCTTCGCCTTGCCGGAAAAGCGCATCACCATTGCCGAACTGGTGCGCCATCCGTTTGTCGCGCGCAGCTATCTGCACCGCTTCGATCTGCTGCGGGTCGGCCATGTCGAGGCGCAGGCCAGCGTCGACACCATGGAGGCGCAGCTGATCCTGATCCTGAGCGGCGAGTTCTTTGGTTATCTGCCGGCGCATTATGCCAAGAGCTGGGTGGCGCAAGGTGCCTTGCGCATCATCAAGCCCAAGGAGCTGAGTTATCATTCCTCCCTGCAGGCCGTCACCGCCAAGCAGAACCTGGACAACAAGCTGATCACGCGCTTCGTTTCGCTGCTGGCGCAAGAGTGCAGCGACCTCGACGACCTCGGTTCGGCGCTCATACCGTCGATCTAAAGTCCCGACCAGTCTATCCCTCTCGAAATCAAGACGGCGGTTCGGCTCTTTCGTCTTCTCCCGTCGGGAGAAGGTGCCCGAAGGGCGGATGAGGGGATTGCCGCTCGTTGTTGCACGAGCTGTTTCCATTTCGACCGCCAACCCCCTCATCCGGCGCTGAAACGCGCCACCTTCTCCCGACGGGAGAAGGCGAAAGATCTGCACCTCGTCGGGATTCTCTCTCGGCGTCACTTCCGATAACCGGGTGCATGCTCCTTAAATACTCGATTTTCCAGAAGTGACTTTCGCGCAAGCCTTGCTCACGTTCGTTGTCATGTGAAAGCATCCGGCATGCATCACTACGAGTCCGGCCGCCTGGATCTGCCGTTTGTCGGCATCGCCAGCTTTTCGAAGAAGCCGATCTGCCTCGACTGGGACAAGATCGATGCCGACTTCGCCGTGCTGGGCGTGCCGATGGATATGGGCACGCAGTACCGCTCGGGCGCGCGCTTCGGGCCGCGGGCGGTGCGTGAAGCCTCGACGCTGTTCTCCTTCGGCCATGGCGGTGCCTACGACCATGAGGACGACTACGAATACCTGCGCGCCGAGGACGCGCGCATCGTCGATATCGGCGACGCCGATATGGTGCATACGGACACCGCCAGGAGCCACGCCAATACCGAATTCGCCGTCCGCAAAATCCTGAAGGCGGGCGCCATTCCCGTTGTGATCGGTGGCGATCACTCGGTGAACATTCCCTGCATCAATGCGTTCAGCGATCAGCCGCCAATCCACATTGTGCAGATCGATGCGCATCTCGATTTCGTCGATGAGCGCCACGGTGTCCGCCAAGGTCACGGCAATCCCATGCGCCGGGCGGCCGAACACAAGTACGTCACCGGCCTCAGCCAGATCGGCATCCGCAATGTGTCGTCGACGGCGCGCGAGGGCTATGCCGATGCGCGCAAGATGGGATCGGATATCCTCTCGGTACGGCAGTTTCGCAAGCTTGGCGTGGCTGCGGTCTTGGAGCGCATCCCGAAAGGCAAGCGCTACTACCTCAGCATCGACATCGACGGCTTCGATCCCTCCATCGCGCCCGGCACGGGAACGCCCAGCCACGGCGGTTTTCTGTATTACGAGGGGCTGGAGTTGATCGCGGGGCTGGCCAAGCGCGGGCCGATCGTCGGCCTCGACTTGGTCGAAGTTGCGCCCGACTATGATCACTCTGGCTGCACGGCCATCCTGGCCGCACAGTTGCTGCTCAACACCATCGGACGCATCGCACGCGCCAAGGCGGGACGTTAACCCAGGGAAGCCTCGCAGATTCGTCATCCCGGGGCAGGCCGGGACCCGGCCAACACTCGATTGAAACACGTCCGTAGCAAGAAAGATTCGCTCCGTACAAGACTGAACCACTTTCTCCCCTTACGAACTTTGACAGGTCCCGGCCTGCGCCGGGATGACGAAATGGGTGGGGCGGAAAGATCGGATAGGAACGCCAACCAACGAGCGGGTGATCAACACCCCAAACGTAACACAGGAAAGGGAAACATCATGTCCAAGGGTATCGTCAGACTGCTGTTGATATGCGCCGCCATCGCGCTCGCGCTACCGGCCGACGCCAAGGTGCTGAAGATCGGCCACTCGACCTGGGTCGGCTACGGGCCGTTCTACATCGCCCGCGACAAGGGCTTCTTCAAGGACGAGGGCGTCGAAGTCGAGAGCGTCATCATGGAGGACACCACGCTCAAGATGGGCGCGCTGCTGGCCGGGCAGATCGACCTTGCGGCGTCCACGTCGGATGAATTTCCGATCTATATGAAGCCCGGCAAGCCGGTACGCTACATCCTCGCGGTCGACTATTCGAACGGCGGCGACGGCATTGTCGCCACCAAGGACATCAAGACGCTGGCCGATCTCAAGGGCAAGAAGGTCGCCTTCGAGCATGGCTCGATCTCGCAATACTTTCTCAACATCCTCTTGAAGCGCAACGGCATGAGCCAAGCCGACATCCAGGACGTGAACATGACGGCGGCGGACTCGGGCACCGCCTTTGTCGCCGGGCAGGTCGATGCCGCCGTCACCTGGGAGCCGGCGCTCAGCATGGGCGCCTCGTCCAAGAACGGCCATGTGCTGGTCTCCAGCACCGAGGTTCCCGGCGTCATCATCGACGTGGTCGCCGTCACGCCCGAAACCATCGCGGCCCACGGCCCGGAGCTGAAGGCCTTCTCACGCGCCTGGTACAAGGCGCTCGACTTCCTGGCCAAGAACCCGGACGAAGGCTACGCCATCATGGCCAAGGGCATCGGCGGCTGGCTCGAGAAGCCGGAGGATTTCAAGGCGGCGGCCGGCGGCATCAAGTATCTCGACAAGGCGGCCAACGCCGAACTGTTCGGCACGCCCGCCGCGCCCGGCACCATGTTCAAGACCGTCACCGACGCCATCGCGGTCTGGAAGGCGTTTGACAAGGTGCAGGTCGACGTGACGCCGAAGGAACTCATTGATCCGTCGTTCTTTGGCGGATGAGCGCGATGCAGCCCATTTGATACCGTCCAACCTAACCATTGACCCATGCCAGAAATGACGAACTCGCCTGGCTCTACCCCCCACCCCTAGCCCCTCCCCGCAAAGGGGGAGGGAGTCCGTCCGTGCAAGTTGCGCGCCCCTGCTTCACCTTGCGCCGCTCGAGTCCCCCTCCCCCTTTGCGGGGAGGGGCTAGGGGTGGGGGGGCGAAACGAGCGAGAGTCATCCGTGGAACAAGGGATCGATCTTTAGGTTGGTTAGCATGGGCCGTTTCCTGAACCGTCTCGCAACGCCGCGCCGGAGCATTCCGGCGTGGCTCAGCATCGCGTCGGGCGTGGCGTTCGCCGCAAGTCTGCTCGCGTTCTGGTCGCTGATGACCTACGGCGGTTTCACCGACACGACCTTTTTCCCGATGCCGCATCAGGTGCTGACCGGCTTCTGGAAGACGCTCACGAATGGCACGTTGCTCTGGCACATCTGGTCCAGCCTGCTGGTCATCAACATCGGCTTTCTGTTGTCCTCGCTCTGCGCGGTGCCGCTCGGCATCCTGATGGGCAGTTACCGCATCGTTCAGTCCACGCTGGAACCGGTCGTCAACTTCACGCGCTATCTGCCGGTCACCTCGATGATCCCGCTGCTGATCCTGTGGGTCGGCATCGGCTTCAACGAGAAGATCGCGGTAATCTTTATCGGGACGTTCTTTCAGCAGATCGTCATGGTCGCCGACACCTCGGCGCAGGTGCAGGCCGAGATGTTCAATGCGGCGTACACGCTGGGCGCCAGCCGCTGGCAGGTGCTGACGCGCGTGCTGCTGCCGGCCTGCATGCCCGGCGTCATGGATACGCTGCGCGTCACCATGGGTTGGGCCTGGACCTATCTGGTGGTTGCCGAAATCGTCGGCTCGAATTCGGGCCTGGGTTACATGAGCATGCAGGCGATGCGCGGCCTGCATGCGGACTTGATCTTCGTCGCCATCCTGGTCATCGGCATCCTCGGCATGATCACGGACCAGATATTCAAATGGCTGAAGCTGCGTTTTTTGCCGTGGGCTGAGCAACGCTGATGGGCGCGGTCTCCGTCGAACATGTCGGCCTGTCGTTCGGTGCCCGCAACGGCCATGGCGGCGTCGTTGCGCTGAAGGACCTGTCGCTGGAAATCCCGGACAAGCAATTCGCCGTCATCGTCGGCCCGTCCGGTTGCGGCAAATCCAGCCTGCTGGACCTGATCGCCGGCCTGAAGGAAACCACCAGCGGCCGTTGCCTGGTGGATGGCCGCGAGGTCGTCACCTCCGGCGCCGATCGCGGCATGGTGTTCCAGAATTATTCGCTGTTCCCTTGGCTGACGGTACAAAAGAACGTTGAGTTCGGCCTCAGCCTGAAAGGTGTCCCTGAAAAGGAACGTATCGAGCGCAGCCGCTACTACATCAACGCCGTTGGCCTCTCCGGCTTCGTCAACGCCTACCCCGTACAGCTGTCCGGCGGCATGAAGCAACGCGTCGCCATCGCCCGTTCACTCGCCAACGACCCTGAAGTGCTGCTGATGGACGAGCCGTTCGGCGCCCTCGACAGCCAGACCCGCGCCGTCATGCAGCAGTTGCTGCTCGGCATCTGGGAGAAGGAGCACAAGACGGTGCTGTTCGTGACCCACGACATCGACGAGGCGCTGTTCCTGGGCGACGTCGTGTACGTCATGTCGGCGCGGCCCGGCCGCTTCATCGACACGATCGCCGTCGGCCTCGCCCGGCCGCGCAGCTATGACATCGTCACCTCGGAACCGTTCATAGCCCTGAAGCGCCGCATCCAGTCCAGACTGCACGCCGAAGTGCAGCAGGCGATGAGCCTGGCGGGTGAAGCCCCATAGGTGCCCAGTCAAGGCTGAGGCGCCCACCTGCGCGGAGGCGCGTTTTCGACACGACGAACGCGATTGTCACGATTTGAAACAGGAGGTCGGGCTCGGCCATTTCGAGGGCCGGGGCCGGCGCGGATTTCATCATCACGCCACGCCGTGTATCGCGGCCTGCAACCAGCTGGTTTCCGAGCGGGAGGCGCTTTCCCCTCACGGCCCGAAAGCGGTCCACTCCAGCCGCAATCTGCCGTCCTCGGAAGTTATACCGGCCAACCTATCGTTTGACTCGTGCTCGCAAGCGGGCGCACTGCTGTGCGCCGCTACGCCATGACCTCTGTCACGAACCTTCAAAGTGACAGGTCAAACCATAAGTTGGACGGTATAATTGACCCGGAGGCTCCCCCGCTGGCCCTGTTCGACCACACAGGTCGCGGCGCCAGCAAAACGGCGTATTTTGTCATGCAGTACGAGTAGGCGAATACCTATGAAATCAACCCCTTCAGCCGGTACAGCGCCTCCAACGCCTGTTTTGGCGTCAGGTCATCCGGGTTGATCTCGCCGAGCGCGTCCAGCGCCGGCGAGGGCTTGGCGAACTCCGCGGCACCGCCAGCCCCCCCACCCACGACGCTTTTGGGCCGCGCCGCCGCAAACAGCGGCAGGTCGGCGATCAGATCCTCGGGGCTGGCCCTTTGCCCCTCTTCCTCCAGCAACCGCAGCACCTCGCTGGCCCGATCGGTCACCGCCCTGGGCAACCCCGCCAGTTTCGCCACCTGGATGCCGTAGCTGCGATTGGCCGTCCCCGGAATGACCTTGTGCAGGAACACGATCTCGTCCTGCCACTCCTTCACCTCGATGGTGGCATTGGCGGCGTGTGGGAGTTTCGCGCCTAGCGCAGTCAACTCGTGATAGTGGGTGGCGAACAGCGCCCGGCAGCGGTTCACTTCGTGCAGGTATTCGACTGCTGCCCAGGCAATGGACAAGCCGTCGAAGGTCGCCGTGCCACGGCCAATCTCGTCGAGGATGACCAAGGATTGCGGCCCGGCCTGGTTCAGGATGCCGGCCGTCTCCACCATCTCGACCATGAAGGTGGAGCGGCCGCGCGCCAGATCGTCCGAGGCGCCAACGCGGCTGAACAGACGATCAAGAACTCCAATGTGCGCGCGCCGGGCCGGCACGAAAGAGCCCATCTGCGCCATGATGGCGATCAAAGCGTTCTGGCGCAGAAAGGTCGATTTACCCGCCATGTTAGGGCCGGTCACGATCCACAGGCGCGGGTCGTCGCCGGCATCGAAGCCGGGCATGTCGTAGCTGTTGCCGCCGCTGGGCAGCGTGCCTTTGGGCGCCGGCGGGCGCGCCGGCCTCGTCCCTGCGCGGCCGAGCACGCAATCATTCTCGATGAAGGTGCCGCCCGACGCCACCAGCGCCTGCTCGACCACCGGATGCCGGCCGCCAGAAATCTCGAAGGCGGCGCTGTCATCGAGCCCCGGCCGCGTGTAGCGCTGATCGACGGCGAGTTCGGCCAATGCTGCGGCCACGTCCAATTCGGCCAGTGCGGTGGCGGTGGCGGTCAGCGCCGTTTGTTGCTTCAAGACGGCGTCTGACAGTTCGTCAAAGATCTCTTGCTCCAACGCCACCGAGCGCTCACCGGCAGAGGTGATGCGGCCCTCAATGTCGGCCAGTTCCACCGTCGAAAACCGCATCGCGCCAGCCATGGTCTGGCGATGGAAGAATTTCTCCGTGAACGGCGCTGCTTGCAGCACCTTGGCTTGTGTTGCCGGCACTTCGATGAAGAACCCCAGTACATTGTTGTGCCGAACCTTCAGCGCTTTGATGCCGGTCTCTTCCTGGATGCGCGTCTGCATGGCGGCCAGCACCTGGCGGCTCTGATCGCGCAAGCTGCGGTTGTCATCCAGTTCCTTGCGGAAGCCATCGCGAATGAAGCCGCCGTCGCGGCGCAGCACCGGCGGCTCGTCGGCGAGGGCAGCGGTCAGCGGTTGGCGCAGGGCGAGGGCAAAATTGCCGAGACGGCTACGGATGGCCTCCAACTCACTCGGCAGGCCAAGATCGCGACCGGACGCTTGCAGCCGATCGCGCAGCGTCGTGCTGGCGACCAGCCCGTCGCGGACGGCGGCGAGGTCGCGCGGGCCACCGCGTTGCAGGCTTAGTCGCGACAGCGCACGAGCGATGTCGGGGGCGTGGCGCAAGGTATCGCGCAGGGAGGTACGCAACCCGGTGTCGTCGGCCAGAAACCCCACAGCATCGAGCCGAGCCCCGATGGCGGCCACATCTTTCAGCGGGCTCGCCAGCCGTCCCGCCAGTTCGCGTGCTCCAGCGCCGGTCACCGTGCGATCGATACTGGACAGCAAACTTCCCTGCCGCTCGCCCGAGGTCGTCCGCATCAACTCCAGATTGGCGCGCGTGGCCGGATCGATGACCATGGTCGAGGCCGGACCAGAACGGCGCGGCGCCTGCAAGGCTGGCTTGCGGCCAAGCTGGGTGAGATCGACATATTTCAGCACACCGCCAATCGCGGCGAGTTCGGCGCGGGTGAATGCTCCGTAAGCGCCTAGATCGGTGACGCCGAGGCGGGCCTTCAGGTCACGCTCGCCACCTAACGAGTCGAAATGCGCCTTGGGCACCGGCGTCAGCGCCGCGCCGCAATAACTGGCTGCGGTTTTCAACCAGTCATCACCGACAATAGTGTCGGCGACCACGATCTCGGATGGGGCCAGTCGAGCCAACTCGCTGCCGAGGTCGGTGGCGGCAATGTCTCCCACCAGGAATTCGCCGGTGGAAATATCGAACGAGGCGAGCGCCAGCCGGGCCGGCTCGCCCTTGACCGCTGGCGGCTGAAACAGCGCCGTGAGAAAATTATTGCGGCGCGCATCGAGCAGCGTGTCCTCGGTGAGCGTGCCGGGCGTCACCAGACGTGTCACATCGCGCCGCACGACCGATTTGGCGCCGCGCTTCCTGGCCTCCGCCGGATCCTCGGATTGTTCGCAAACGGCGACGCGAAACCCCTTGCGGATCAGCTTTTGCAGATAGTCGTCTGCAGCATGCACCGGCACGCCGCACATGGCGATGTCGGCGCCCTGGTGCTTGCCGCGCTTGGTGAGCGTGATGCCCAGCGCCGCCGAGGCCACCACCGCGTCCTCGAAGAACAGTTCGTAGAAATCGCCCATGCGATAAAAGAGCAGGCAATCCGGGTTGGCCGCCTTGATCTCGGTGTACTGCACCATCATCGGCGTGACGGTGGCGGGGGGGAGGGGGGCCGGATCGATGTCGGGTACGGGCGGGTCGATGCCGTCGGTTTCGTCCGCCGCTTGTAGCACCTGGTCCAGCGCGCCTGGCTCCTGCGGCCGCTGCTTGCCCTTCGCGCCCTTCACGGTCGTGCCACCCCTTCGCCTGCCCCTGAGAAGTGTGAGCTATAGCGGCTGGAACGGCTGCGGCCAAGAACGGCGACCCGCTTGTCCGATGCCGCTACGTGATCGTTGTTCATTACCACTTGTCATCGTTTTTCACAGAAAATACCGAAAAATCATCGTTTTTCACACGATGTCATCGCTTTTCATGATTGGGTGCTGTTTGTTATCGTTTTTCACGGGCTGTCATCGAATTTTGACATTTGCGCAGCCGAGTCATCGCTTTTTCGAAGGACTCATCGTTTTATTATGCCGATGGACCCAAAGCATCGTTTTCCTGGGCCGGTAACGGTTTTTCGCGAGCGCCAGTTGCCAGAGCTGGCGACCCCTGCCGGCTATGCCGCGTTAGTCGACACCTTTCGAGTGCCAGTCCCATTGCCGCAACTGCTCTGCGCCATTTCCCATCGCAGCAGAGCCGTCGAGCTCGACAACTGGCGGCTCTTCTCACCAAGCCATACGCCGGAACAGAGCCTTGAGGGTCACTTGCAATTTGCCCTCAAGTACGAGGGACTCGATCTGGGATTGCTCAAACAGCTTTTCCTGATCCTAGGTCCGTCGCCAATCGAGCAGATGGTCCGGTCACAGCCCACGGGGCGCTACTCCCGCCGCCTCTGGTTTTTGTACGAGTGGCTGCTCAATGCCCGCTTGGATCTACCCGATGTGAAGCGGAGCAGCTACGTCGAGGCACTTGATCCAAAGCAGCAGTGGGCAGGCGCAACTCACAACTCACCACGGCATCGTGTGCGCAATAACTTGCCGGGCACACCTGCCTTTTGCCCGCTGGTGCGGCGCACGGCAGCCCTCGACCAATTTGCAGCTCTCGGCCTGTCCGAAAAGGCCAAGGCCATCGCCGCCAGGACCCCCGCCGACCTGCTCGCCCGCACGGCCGCCTTTCTGCTGCTGAAAGACTCGCGCGCCAGCTATGTCATCGAAGGTGAAGATCCGCCGCAGGATCGTATTCAGCGTTGGGGCCGCGCCATTGGTCAGGCTGGACGTGCTCCGATTACCTTGGACGAGCTATTGCGGCTGCAGCAGATCGTCATAGGCGACGCCCGTTTTGTGCACATGGGGCTGCGGACGCAAGGCGGTTTCATAGGGCAACATGACCGCAAGTCTCGTACGCCGATTCCCGACCATGTCAGTGCCCGCCATCAGGATCTGGTCTCGTTGACCGAAGGCCTGGTTGCCTTTGATCGCGACTATGCGGCGGCCATCGACCCCGTAATCGCGGCGGCAGTGCTGGCTTTCGGCTTCGTCTTTATCCATCCGTTCGAAGACGGCAACGGACGCATCCACCGCTACCTCATCCACCACACGCTGGCAGCGCGCAATTTCAACCCACCCGGCGTCGTATTCCCGGTGTCGGCTGCAATCCTATCGCGCATAAATGCCTATCGCGCGACCCTCGAAAGCTATTCGCGAGGCGTCCTGCCGTTGATTGACTGGCGCCCGACCGGGTCAGGCAACATCGAGGTGCTGAACGACACCGCCGACTATTACCGCTACTTCGACGCTACGGCGCAGGCGGAGTTTCTCTATGCTTGCGTGCAGCAGACCGTCGAGCACGACCTGCCGGAGGAAACGGCTTTTCTGCGCCGCTACGATGCGTTCGGTGGCGCCGTGAAAGCCATCGTTGAGATGCCGGACAGCCTGATCGATCTGCTGTTCCGGATGCTCCAGCAGGGTGACGGCAAACTATCGAAGCGCGCTCGCGAGAAGGAGTTTGCCACGCTCACGGACGCTGAAGTAGAGCAGATCGAGAGCGCTTTTGCGGAGCGTTCATGAAGAACGGCTGAAAGGACGGGCCGTTTTGGGCCCGTCCGCTGCAACCGGAGTGTGGAGAGACGTTCAGCTCACCGGTTGTAGTCCGATCAGTTGCCGCCAAACTTGAAGCTGACGCGGGCCTTCACTTCGTCCAGAGCGGTGCGCACCCGGACTTTCTCGTAGAACGCCCCATTTCCCGCTGCCGTGTCATACAACGATACATCAGCAGAGCCCAAATCCACATGCAGGTATTCGGCGCCGATAATGATGGAATTCGTCGCCGCATATGAGATACCGGCCCCTGCGTCCCAGCCCACAGCGGTTGCGCTTCCTTTGTTCAAAAATGTGCAGCCGATAGGAGCTCCGGGGAAATTGCATACACCGCTGTCGCTGACATCTAGGCTACCAAGCGCAAATCCGCCCGTGGCATAGGCCAACCAGCGGCCATTAGCGACACCCAACTTTGCGTTGATCGTGCCCAATGACTTGAGGCTGTAATCGTACTTTCCAACCGGAGTCGTGGTCGGATTCCAAATTAATTCTCCTGATACGTTTGACCAATCCCAGGCCCCTTCGACGCCAAGAACCAAGCCGCCCATTTGGGTCATATAGCCGACGTGACCACCCAAAAGACTACCAGAAAGATCAAAACTCTCTGGTATTGTGTTCCCGCTGGGAGTAAAAACTCCTCTCGTGAAATTATCGCCCAAGAAAAGCCCGTCGCCGCGTCCTGACGCGGCTCCGCCCTCAACCCCGGCATAAAACCCGGTCCAGTTGTAGACCTGCTGCGCCTGCGCTGGCAGGACCGACGCGAGACTTGCAACTACCGACACAACGAACGCCGTACTCAACTTCATCGCAACCACTCCCCCTTACTCAATTACTTAACAAGAGTGATTCGGACGTACCCCCCCGCGGTCGGGTCAACGAAAAATGCAGCGGCAAGAGGTTTATTCACGCGTTCGTGGCAGGTTTACCGCAGACGGAGCATAGCGGTCGTTACGTGCCCCTCACTTCGCCTCCGCCACCGTCTTCAGCTTAGCCAGCCCGCGCTCGAAATCGCCGCCGACCATCTTGTCGATGTCCATGAAAAACCGCGCGGCCTTGCCGACAAAACCGTCCTCGCCGGTCATGGTCCAGACCACGTCCGTGCCGCTGCCCGATGGTTTGAACGTGAACTGGGTGTCGCTCGTGCCCTGCATCGGCCGGATGAAGTCGAGCTTGATCAGCACATGATCGCCGGGCTTGCTGTCCGGGCTTGCTGTCCTTGATCTCCATGCGGCCTTCGCCGATCTTGTCGTTGCCGGCCCATGCGGTCGAGCACCCAATCGGCCTTCTCGTCCTCTCCAACCGCACCCACCGCTAGGGCTCTGAGTCCAAGCTTGGCGACGTCGACCACCGTGCCGCCAGCCGTGCCCGCGACCGTCAGCCGGATCTCCTCGATGAAATCGACGTTGCCGCGATCGGGAATGCGGGTCACCGGACGGCCGAGCACGTCGAGGATGTAGAGACCGATGACGGAGACATCGTAGCGCATGAGGGGCATCCTGTGGTGGGTACGTGGCGGCAGGGATGCCCGCGATGCTAAGCCGGATTGGCGACGAAGGACAACTGGTTGCAGCGCATGCCTGCCGCTGATTTGGGAGGCGAATGCGGGCCGCAGTGCTCGACGCGGAGGGCAAAGAACCTGCACTGAAACGGCAATCGACGGCAATTGCCTGAGCCAAGCACGGAACTCCATCTCTAGGCCCCGCCGGACCTAAGTCGCAGCGGGGTCTTTGATCTGGGAAAATCATCAGCGCCATCCCGCGCTAAACCGGGAAACCGCGCTTGAATTCAATGCGCGTCGCGTGGAATGGCCGCGTATCTTCGTTGCGCACGGAATGCAGCGGCTGAGGCGGGAATTTCACCGTCAAGGGTAGCTCGAATGTATCTGGGATGGGCAAGGGAATCTCTTGTCCCTCGCCATCAAAGTCGCGCAGTTCCACCAATCTGTCGATCACGAAGACCGATTGCCAGCGATGATGATGGAGCGGTTCGGGAGGCTCGGCGCCGTGGAATCAAGGTCCCGCGCGATTTGTCGGTCGTCGGGTTCGACGACGCTTCGAGCGCAATTGCAGCTCGTCCACCCCTGACGACAATCTCGCAGCCGCTGGTCGAGAAAGGTCGGATCGCGGCGCGCATGATTTTCGCCGGCGGACCTCCACGGCACGAAACACTGTCGGTTGAACTGGTCCTGCGTTCGTCCACAGCTCCGCCACGCGCGGAGTGACCGCACGAAAGCCCATTCAGGATTAAGCATAACACCAGATCACGAGGCTCTAACGCGTTCGTCATTTGCCTGGGCGACAGCGTTGTTGCTTATGTGTTTTTCGCTGCTCAGTCCAGCCGTGGAGATGCCATGCGGTCGCTGCCCCGTATCGCCTTGTTGTGTCTGGCCCTGGCCGTTGGGGCGCTTGCAAGCATCGGCAGCAGCATTGCGCAGACCGCCGCAACGACGACGGCGAGCGACGCCAAGCCCGCGCCGTTGCCCGAGGGGGTCGTGCCCTATGGCCTGACGCCTCAACTGCTTGGCGGCTTGCGCGCCGGCGGATACCTCATCTTCTTCCGCCATGGCCTGACGCCCAACTACGCCGATCCCGTTGGCGATGGCGCTGGCGATTGCTCGACACAGCGCAACCTCTCCAAGGAAGGCATCGACCAGATGGAGGCCGTGGGCGTGGCCTTCCGCGAGCTGGAAATCCCCATCGGCATCGTGCGGGCCAGCCCGATGTGCCGGACCATGGACAGCGCATGGCACGCCTTCGGCCGCTTCGAGCGCGACCGCGCCTTGAAACTCAATGGCAAGGAGCCGGATCGCGACTTGTCCGAGGCCAAGGTGTGGAAGCACGTCCGCAACATCGCCAAGATCCTGCCGCTACCCGGCACCAATTCGGTGTTCGTCAGTCACGGCACGATCGGTGAAGTGTTCGGCACCGGCTATCTTGAAGAGGGCGAAGCGGTGATCGTCAGGCCGGATGGCTTTGGCAGCTGGCGCGCCATCACGCATTTGAAATCCGACCAGTGGAAATTGCCATGAACGGTTTTGCGAAAATTGTCGCGCTGGTGGCGCTGACCATGGCGATGGTGCCGTCTGCACTGGCGCAGAGCACGTCCAATGACGCCACCAGGCTCTCGGGCATGCTTGGCCTGGAAGCGGCCGACAAGCTGATCACGCTCCTGGCGAAGTCCTGCCCGCTCGCCGATGCCGCCGATCAAGCCGCCTTTGACACCTGCCGGCAGGCATTGTTCCGCTCCGAGGTGCCGCCGACGATCTTTGCCCGCCGCATTCTGTGGGGCGCACCCAAGGGCAAGTTCGCCGAATGGCGGCTACCGTTGACCAGTTTCGATGAGCGCGTGTTCACAGCTCTCTACTTGCCGCTGTTCATGTTCAACGGCAATTACCAGCTGGAGCGCAAGGACAACGAAAGCTTCATCATCGTCCACGTTGCCGCTGCCTTCCGTAATCGCCTGGCGCCCGGGCAGTTCCCCTATCCGTTCTGGCACCAGCCCGAGAAATGGCAGGCCTATCAGGCGACCAACGAACTGGTGTTCTACATCGACCCGGCCGAATACCGCGTATGGTATGCCTTACGTGCCAACAATCCAGAGCAGCCGCGCCTGGCCGCCAAGGTCGAGGCTGTGACGCCGCCGGCCTTCAACGGAGAATGGATGTGGACGGACGAACATGGCAAGACGCAACCCGCCGTGACGCTGTTCGACGGGCTGTTGAGCCCCGAAAATCCGAACCGGCTGTTGTTGGATGCAACCTACAAGGACTTCGCGCTTGAGTTGCGTGGGCAATCCTGCACGTCTTGCCATGCGCCGGACAATGCCAGGAAGATGAACCCGCTGGTGCTGCTGCAAACGCCCGCCCATGCGCTCGGCGAGATCAGCCGCATCCAGACCATGGTCGCTGCCGGCAAGATGCCATTGCAGGAGTGGGGTGCAGCCAAGCCGCTGCCCGAGGCCGAGCGTTTGAAGTTCCTGGCGGCCGCCAAGGCTTTCGGTGACGCCGGCGCGCTGGCGCTTGGGTGGGAGAAAACCAAGGCTGCGCCGAAGTAAATGCGGAGGGCGCAATAGGCCATTGGCCGTATTGCACAGCTTTAGCATGCCGCACCCGCAGCCGGTGCAATACGGCCCCAAAAGGGCCTAATGCACCTTACTGAGCAGCACCGGACTGCCGACAAAGGCGACCGTGTGCCCGCCGGTTTCGTCGCTGTCGCAAAATACTCCGAGCTGTGTCAGCCGCGGCGTATCGTTGCGCCCGCTCGCTTTGCGGTAAATGGCGATGAGATCGGCACTCTCGTCGCGCCACTGGCCGACATTGGCATCGCCGCCATCGGCCACGTAGTGCACGAAGGTGCCCAAAATCTTCCAGTCGCCGCGGTGCAGTAGCTTGTTGCCCCAGACGATCTCGGCGTGATGGGCGCCGCCCTGGCTGTCGGCAAACCCGAGAAAAAACCGCACAGGGTGATCGTCGCCTTCGCGCGTGCGCTCATCGAGCGGCGAACTGAGTGGCGTCTCGACCAGCCAGCGCCAGCTGAGCGTGGGATAGGCGCCAAGATCGATATCGGTCCAGCGCCCGAGAATCGAGCCGCCGCCCTTGGTCTCACAACGCAAGGCCGGAACGGAATCCTTGGTGACCAGACTGACCTGCATGGCCGGCCGGGTCCAGAACTTGTGATGCGTCCAGCCAGCCGGCAACGCGTCAAGCCGCAACTGAGCCGCAAAATCCATGGCGACGATTTGCGGCTCGCCGTGGGCGGTGAGCGGATGGTCGGGCCGCTCACGCATGAGCCAGAAGGCCAGAACGGCGCCGATGCCGATGGCAACAAGAATGGCAATTCCAACAGACAGTCGCCGGCGAGTGTGTCGTGTGGGCATCGGCTCTGGCGCTCCGGTGAGTGGAGCGCGATCCATAGCCTGTTGCCGATCGAAGAGGAATCACAACTGCGTGCCTCTCACTTTGCCTCCGCCACCGTCTTCAGTTGCGCCAAACCCTTCTCGAAATCGCCGCCGACCATCTTGTCGATGTTCATGAAAAATCGTGCGGCCTTGCCAACGAAGCCGTCTTGGCCGGACATGGTCCAGGTGACGTCAGTGGTGGTTCCCTTGGGCTCGAAGGTGAACACGGTGTCGGCAGTACCTTGCATCGGCCTGACGAAGTCGAGCTTGATTGCGATGCGGTCGCTAGGGCGACTGTCCTTGATTTCCATCCGGCCCTCGCCGACCTTGTCGTTGCCGGCCCAGGCGAACTTGGCGCCCGCCCCCGATGCAGGGCCCTGATAGGTCGATTTGGCGGCCGGATCGAGCTTTATCCAAGGCGACCAGGCCTCCCACTTGTGGAAGTCATTGACTTGCGCGAAAACCTTCTCGGGCAGTGCATCGATCTTGGCGCTGCGCGTGATCTTGAATGCCGCCGGCTGCAGGGCGACCCATCCGGCGAACGCGGCCACAATGACAACAAGACCGACCAAGATGCGTATGAGCCATCGCATGTCGGAACTCTCCTCTGGTGATCAAAAGGACGTCGCAGCCGAACTCAACTCGCACTAGATTTGCGCCGAAACAAAGCAATGGCAAGGCAAAGGGAGCCTCAAGATGAGCGAACTGGTGGTGGCGGCGGTGCAAATAGCCTGCTCGGACGATATCGAGGAAAACCTCGCCAAGATCGAAACCCATGTGCGCACGGCCGCTCGGCGCGGGGCCAAGCTGGTGGTGCTGCAGGAGCTGCTGGAGGGGCGCTATTTCTGCAAGGATATCGACGCCAAACACAAGCTGCGCGCCAAGCCGTTCGCCAACCACCCGACCATTGCGCGGCTTGCCGCCCTTGCCCGCGAGCACGGCGTTGTCCTGCCAGCCTCGGTCTACGAGACGGATGGCGACAAGCAATACAACACGCTCGCCATGATCGATGCCGACGGCAAGGTGCTCGGCCGCTACCGCAAGAGCCACATCCCTGACGGCCAAGGCTACAGCGAGAAATTCTATTTCACACCCGGCGATACCGGCTTCCTGGTGCATGACACGGCCGTGGGCAAAGTCGGCGCCGCCGTCTGCTGGGACCAATGGTTCCCCGAGGCTGCGCGCTGCATGGTGTTGAAAGGTGCCGAAATCCTGATCTATCCGACCGCCATCGGCTCCGAGCCGCCCACCCCCGCCTGGGACAGCCGTGACCACTGGCAGCGCGTCATGCAAGGCCACGCCGCCGCCAACCTGACGCCGCTGGTAGCTGCCAACCGCGTCGGTATCGAGAAGGGCGAGAGCTGCGACGTGATCTTCTACGGTTCATCCTTCATCGCCGACCACACCGGAGCCAAGCTGGCCGAGGCCGACCGCGTCAGCGAATGTGTGATCACGGCGGCGCTGGATATGGAGGCGTTCGCTGAACGACGACGCTATTGGGGCGTGTTCCGTGACCGGCGGGTCGATCTTTATGGCGAGTTGTTGAAGCCCTCGCCCAAGCGACTGCTGCCTTGACCCGAGATATACCGGCCAACCTATCGTTTGACTCGTGCTCGCAAGCGGCGCACAGCAGTGCGCCCGTCCAAGAGCTTGCCGCGCAGCTAGTGTTCTGTAACAATCATTCGGAACCCCGAAAAATCGTCATCCCGGCGAAGGCCGGGACCCGTCCAAGTCGATGCGAGGCACTCAGGACGTACGCGGTAAGCCTCTGTTTCAAAGCACTGTTTCCGAATTGCCAACTGCTGCAGATCCCGATGGTTGGACAG